>JBMZST010000227.1:0-3310 GCA_049623265.1 Porticoccaceae bacterium | reverse complement strand
TGATGGGCTTTGTCCATATCGCCAATCACCGCTCTAAAGACGTGGTGTTATTTCGCCAGGGCGATATCAACTTTATTATCAATTACGAATCCAACAGCTATGCCCATTATTTTGCTAAGGAACATGGTCCCTCTGCATGCGGCATGGCCTTTCGTGTGAAAAATGCTCAGGCGGCCTACAGTAGGGCTCTGGATATGGGTGCTCAGCCGGTAGACATACCCACCGGACCAATGCAGCTGAGACTCCCGGCCATCAAGGGCATAGGCGGCGCACCACTTTATCTTATTGACCGCTATGGTGACGGGGACTCGATCTACGATATAGATTTTGAGTTTATCGACAACGCCGACCTCCACCCCATAGGCTGTGGTCTCAATGTGATTGATCATCTAACTCATAATGTCTATCGCGGACGCATGGATCACTGGGCCAGCTTTTACGAAGATCTTTTTAACTTCCGTGAAATTCGCTATTTTGATATCACTGGCGAATACACCGGCCTTAAATCAAGAGCCTTGTCGGCACCAGATGGCAAGATTCGTATACCTCTCAATGAAGAGGCTACTGCCGGCGGCCAAATTGAAGAGTACTTAATCGCCTACAACGGCGAAGGTATTCAGCATATTGCCTTTTCCTGTGATGACATTCTGGCCACCTGGGACCAACTTAAAGCTCAGGGTTTGCCCTTTATGAAAGCGCCGCCAGAAACCTATTATGAAATGCTCGATGAGCGCCTACCCAACCATGGCGAGCCAACCGCTGAATTGCAGACCAGAGGAATACTACTCGATGGTTCTACCGAGCAAGGCGATCCTCGACTGTTACTGCAGATATTTTCGGAGACATTAATCGGCCCAGTTTTCTTTGAATTTATTCAGCGTAAACAAGATGAGGGTTTTGGCGAGGGCAATTTTAAAGCGCTGTTTGAATCTATAGAGAGGGATCAACTCAATCGCGGTGCGATTGAAACTGCATAACTATTGCACGGAGTTCTTATGAATATTCAAGGTATTCACCACGCGGCCTATCGATGTAAAAATGCCAAGCAAACGGTGGAGTTTTATCAGCAAGTATTGGCCATGGATTTCCAACTGGCCATCGCCGAGGATCGGGTTCCCTCGACCGGAGAGCCCGACCCCTACATGCATGTGTTTATGGATGCAGGCAATGGCAATGTACTGGCCTTCTTCGAAATACCTCATTCGCCAGATATGGGGGTTGACCCCAACACGCCGAAGTGGGTGCAGCATATCGCCTTTAAGGTTGCTGATATGGATGCATTACTTGAGGCCAAGGCACGTTTGGAAGCGGCAGGTGTGGAGGTATTAGGGCCCATTGACCATACCATTTTCAAATCCATTTATTTCTTTGATCCCAGCGGCCATCGCCTGGAGTTGGCGGCAAATACGGCGCAGCCGGGTATGCTCGAAGAGCTACACCGAGTGGCCCCAGCCATGCTAGATGAATGGGACAAAACCAAGCGCGCTCCTCAGCACGCCGCTTGGCTCCATGATGGGACGCACCCCTTTAACACTGCATCAGCACAGGGAACAGAATAATGAAACTTGCCTCACTCAATTCGGGCCGCGATGGTCAGCTAGTGGTCGTTGACAGTCTTATGCAACGCTATGAGACAGCGACAGCTATTGCCCCGACTCTGCAAGCTGCACTGGATAACTGGGATAGTTGTGCGGCACCACTACAGGAACTATTTGAGCAACTGGAAAGCGGTGAGATAAAGGGCCAGCCATTTGTTGCAAGTACCTGTGCCTCACCTCTGCCACGGGCCTTTCACTGGGCCGATGGCAGTGCCTATGTCAATCATGTAGAGCTGGTGCGCAAAGCGCGCAATGCCGAAATGCCAGCGTCATTTTGGACTGATCCACTGATCTATCAAGGCGGGTCAGATACATTCCTGGGTCCCTGCGAAGATATTGCCATGGCTGATACCAGTTGGGGTATTGATTTTGAAGCCGAGGTCGCAGTGATTGTTGATGATGTGCCTATGGGTATCTCTCCCGAGAATGCGCAGGACCATATCAAGCTGGTTATGCTGGTCAATGATGTTTCGCTGCGCAATCTAATCCCGGGGGAACTGGCCAAGGGCTTTGGCTTTTATCAGGCTAAGCCAAGCAGTGCTTTCTCCCCTGTCGCAGTAACTCCAGACGTATTGGGGGATGCCTGGGATGGAGCCAAATTACACCTGCCCCTTAGGGCGATTCTCAATGATAAACTGATTGGCCAACCTAATGCCGGCGTCGATATGACCTTTGACTTTGGGCAGCTGATTGCCCATGCCGCTAAGACGCGCCCCCTGTGTGCTGGTACAATTATTGGCTCGGGCACAGTGTCTAACCTTGATCGCTCCAATGGTTCCTGCTGTTTAGCCGAGGTGCGTATGCTGGAAATAATAGCCAATGGCAGTGCCAGCACCGACTTTATGCAGTTTGGTGACCGTATCCAAATTGATATGCACGACCACAGTGGCCAGAGTATCTTTGGTGAAATTAATCAGCAGGTAATCCAGTATGTCGACTGATACAGATCTTCAGCTTTACAGCTACTACCGCTCGTCGGCGGCGTATCGGGTGCGGATTGCCCTTGAAATAAAACAGCTCAGTTATCATCAGCTGCCGATTAATTTGCTTAGCGGTGAGCATAGGCAATCTCAGTACCTGCAGACTAACCCCGGGGGGCTGGTTCCAACCATAACCACCGCTGAGGGTACATTGACCCAGTCTCTGGCGATTATCGAATACCTAGAAGAGCGCTACCCTCAGCCCAGCCTGCTGCCGCAGAGTGCTATGGATCGCGCTCAGGTGCGCTCGATTGCCTATCAGGTTGCTATGGATATTCATCCATTAAATAATCCCCGAGTGACGCAGTTTCTCGGAGCCACAATAGGCTTAAATAAGCAGCAGAAACTGCATTGGTATCACCATTGGATTGCGCAGGGGTTTGGCGCCTTGGAAACTAACCTAAAAGCACTTAACAGCAATGGGCGCTATTGCTTTGGCGATAGCCTGACCATGGCAGATATCTGCCTGATACCCCAAGTCTACAATGCCCTGCGTTTTGACTGCCCTATGCAAGACTACCCGCTTATTAGTGCCATCTATAGTCACTGCTCTGACTTGGCTGAGTTTATTGCCGCCAGCCCAGAATCACAGCCCGACTGTCCAGTTAAAGGCTCTGGTTAAGGGCTCTGGTTAAGGGCTCTGGTTAAAAGTTCTGACTAAGTTGAGTGTCTAAGCGGTGATTTGATCCAGCTTGGCAGCACAGATAAAGTCATTGTTAGATAGCCCGTCAA
>JBMZST010000226.1:0-3352 GCA_049623265.1 Porticoccaceae bacterium | reverse complement strand
CCAACTGTTACACCGCGATTGCCCAGGGTCTGGAAGTGATTCCGGTCCTTAATAAAATGGACTTGCCCCAGGCCGAACCCGAGAGAGTGATTAACGAGATCGAAAATATTATCGGTATCGAGGCGACAGAATCTGTGCGCTGTAGTGCCAAGACCGGCACAGGTATTGGCGATATTCTCGAGGAGCTAGTCAAGCAGGTGCCCCCGCCCGAGGGTGATGTGGATGCGCCCTTGCAAGCACTGATAATTGATTCCTGGTTCGACAACTACTTGGGCGTAGTGTCTCTGGTGCGAGTCATGCAGGGTACCCTGGAAGTCAAAGATAAAATCATCGCCAAGTCCATTGGCAAGCCCCATGTGGTGGATAGTGTGGGGGTGTTTACACCCAAGCGTAAAGAGACCGGTGTGCTCAAAGCCGGTGAAGTGGGCTTTATGGTGGCCGGTATCAAAGATATTTTGGGTGCCCCTGTGGGTGATACCCTGACCCATCATAGCTCCTCTGAGACCGAGGCGCTGCCCGGTTTCCAGACGATAAAACCCCAGGTCTATGTCGGTATGTTTCCCGTGGACTCAGACGATTTTGAGGATTTTCGCGAAGCTCTGGCGAAACTGGCGGTCAACGATGCCTCACTGTTCTACGAGCCCGAGAGCTCAGATGCCCTGGGTTTCGGTTTTCGTTGCGGCTTCCTCGGCATGCTGCATATGGAAATCATTCAGGAGCGTCTGGAGCGCGAGTACAACCTGGATCTGATCACCACAGCGCCAACCGTGGTCTACGAAATTATTACCAGCAAAGGTGAGACGCTGTACATTTCCAATCCCTCTGATTTGCCTGACCCGGGCAATATCGAAGAGATGCGCGAACCTATCTGTGAAGCTAATATTCTTGTCCCCAAAGACTATGTGGGCAATGTGATCTCTCTCTGTGTGGAGAAGCGAGGAGTGCAGAAGGATATGCAGTTTATCGGCGGCCAGGTCTCCATACGCTATGAATTACCTATGAGTGAAGTGGTGATGGACTTCTTTGACCGCTTGAAATCGGTCAGCCGAGGATTCGCCTCACTTGATTACTCCTTTATTCGCTTTGAGGCCGCGTCTCTGGTGAAGCTGGATATTTTAATTAATGGTGATCGTGTCGACGCACTGGCTGCTATTGTTCATAGGGACCACTCAGTGCAAAAGGGCCGTGGTTTGGCCGATAAAATGAAAGAGCTGATTCCACGGCAAATGTTTGATGTGGCGATTCAAGCGGCCATTGGCGGCAGTGTTATTGCACGAACGACCGTTAAGGCGCTGCGTAAGAATGTTACCGCCAAGTGCTATGGTGGTGACGTAAGCCGTAAGAAAAAACTACTTGAAAAGCAAAAAGCCGGTAAGAAACGAATGAAACAGGTGGGCAGTGTAGAGATTCCCCAGGATGCATTCCTCGCTGTGCTCAAAACCTAGTTGAACCAATTGGAGACAGTTCCTGTGGATCTAAATTTTGAACTTATCTTAACGCTGATTTTCCTGTTATCTGGTGGATTCTGGCTGCTCAACAAATTTATCGTCCAGCAGGAAGAGGGATTGATTGAATTTACCGCTTCCCTTGCGCCTATCCTGGGGCTGGTGTTGTTTCTGCGCTCATTTTTGATCGAGCCCTTCCAGATACCCTCCCAGTCTATGGTGCCCACGTTAAAGGTGGGTGACTTTATTCTGGTTAATAAGTGGACCTATGGTATTCGCCTGCCTGTGCTGCGCACCAAGATACTGGATATCTCTTCGCCAGAGCGTGGCGATGTGATGGTATTTTTTCCGCCCCACGAGGATCGTTACTTTATTAAGCGCGTTGTGGGCCTGCCCGGCGACCGTATTCATGTGCTCAATGGTGTGTTGTTTGTCAATGGTGAAAAGATGAGCCAGCAGCTGCTGCCCGATATGGGTGAGACCCCGCGCGCGTTGGTGATGACCGAAAGCCTTGATGGTGTTGAGCACCTGATGCAAAAGCGGGCGTCGCCCACTCGCCTGAGTCAGAATTATTCCTCGGTGGTGCCCGCAGGCCACTATTTTATGCTCGGTGACAACCGGGATAACTCCAGCGATAGTCGTGTTTGGGGTCCGGTGCCAGAGGAGCGTATTGTAGGCAAAGCCTTTGCGCGTTGGATGTTCTGGAATAAATTTGCCTCTATTCCCAGCTTTGAACGGGCGGGTACAATTCACTAGGGGAATCCAGTACAGTGTGAAAAGGGAATGGGGAGCTAATCACTGGGCACAGGGAGTCAGGGATGAAACAGCAAGGAGCTACACTGACATCGGTAATTGTCAGCCTTTTTTTGGCCGGATTTATGCTTAGCGTTGTGTTCAAGTTAGGCCCCCCTTATCTCGATAACCGAATTGTCGCCAGCGCGCTGCAACAGGTGGGGAAGTCGGGGCTCAAAGATCGGTCAAACACAGAGATAAGGCGCAGAATATCTGATTTCTTTACGATTAATAATGTGCGGGACGTAAAGGCGACAGACGTAGAAATCAAGCGAAGTATCAGAGGTGTAAAAATCACTCTGAATTACGAGAAACGAATTGAAATGTTTGCCAATGTTGACGTGGTGCTTAAGTTTAACAATCAATACGACAGCGCTGAGCAAACTCAATAATCTGAGGATTATCAGTGGCAAGCAATGTCCGGCAGCTCCAGGAGCGCCTGCAATATCAGTTTCGCGACCCAGAGCTACTCAGTCTGGCTCTCTCCCACAGGAGTTGCGGCAGCCGCAATAATGAGCGTCTGGAATTTTTGGGCGACGCCATTCTGGGCGTTACTGTGAGCGATTTCCTCTATCAGCAATTTCCCCAGGCCCGCGAGGGTGATCTCAGTCGCATGCGTTCCCAGATAGTGCGTGCCGAGTCTCTGGCCCAGGTGGCAAAAAACTTACAGCTGGGCCCGGAACTGTCGTTGGGCCCCGGTGAAATGAAGAGCGGTGGACAGCGTCGTGACTCGATTCTAGGTGACACCGTAGAGGCGCTGATTGGTGCTGTTTATCTGGACGGTGATATACAGGCTGCGAGTGCCTGTGTGATTAACTGGTTTAAGGATCTTCTGAATGCGGCCTCAGATACTCAGCCGGTTAAAGATGCCAAGACGACACTGCAAGAATGGCTACAGCAGCGCTCCAAACCTGTTCCCCAGTACGAGTTGGTCAAAACTGGCGGGGAGGCCCATAGTCGACTATTTACTGTGAGCTGCAAAATTGATCAGGTGGATAAAACCATCAGTGCCACCGCGAGCAGTCGCCGTAAAGCCGAGCAGCTAGTGGCACAACAACTATTATCAGAACTGGAGCAGGGGCTTTGACCGAAACAAAAACACGCTGTGGCTACGT
>JBMZST010000225.1:0-3356 GCA_049623265.1 Porticoccaceae bacterium | reverse complement strand
TTTAATTCGAACGCTTGGCATAAATGCTTAATCCTGTAGTGAAAATCAATGCCGAGCCAGACAACCTGACCTCGACTCTTCAAGGGCGCGTAGTCTATACACTTAGGGCTATGGATGCAAAGTTTTTTAGGGGCTTTTTAGGGTGGATTTTTTTGGTTCAAAGTACTGGTTCACAGAGAGCGGCTGAAGGTTTAAAGTGTGGTCCCTAAACCGTTTGGAGAAGCATCCTGCATGCTTGTGTTGGGAATCGAAACATCCTGTGATGAAACTGGGCTGGCTGTCTATGACAGCGAGCGCGGTCTGCTCGCCCATACCCTGTACTCCCAAGTGAAGTTGCATGCGGAATACGGCGGTGTGGTCCCAGAGTTGGCGTCCCGAGACCATGTGCGCAAAATTATTCCGCTGCTTAATCTGGTGCTGGAACAGGCGGGTGTCAGCAAGCAGGATATTGAGGGTATAGCCTATACCTCCGGGCCCGGTTTAATGGGTGCCTTAATGGTTGGGGGTGCCATGGCCACTGCACTGGGTTTTGCTCTGAATATCCCAGTGCTGGGCGTTCATCATATGGAGGGGCATCTGCTGGCGCCCATGCTGGAGCCAGTGCCGCCGGCTTTTCCCTTTGTGGCCCTATTGGTTTCTGGCGGCCATACTCAGCTGGTATGGGTCAAAGGTATTGGCCAGTACCAGCTGCTGGGCGAGTCACTGGATGATGCGGCCGGTGAAGCCTTTGATAAAACCGCCAAAATGCTCGATCTGGATTACCCTGGCGGGCCCGTGCTCGCCGCTATGGCAGACCGCGGACAGATTGATCGCTTTGACTTTCCTCGTCCCATGACCGATCGTCCCGGGTTGGATTTTAGTTTTTCCGGGCTCAAAACCTTTACCCGCAACCTGATACAGAAGCATCGCGGCGATGATGTGCTGCCAGATAATCAAACTATCTTGGATATCTGCGCCGGGTTTCAGGAGGCGGTGGTGGACACCCTAGTCATTAAATGCTGTCGCGCCCTTTCTGAAACCCAGTTGAAAACACTGGTGATTGCCGGCGGTGTTTCGGCCAATACCAGGTTGCGTCACAAACTCGAGGTCGCATTGGCGAAAGAGGGTGCCGAGGTATTCTATGCGCGCCATGAGTTTTGCACGGATAATGGGGCCATGATCGCCTATGCGGGCTGTCAGCGATTACTGGCCGGCCAGGTCAATGACTTGGAAATCGCTGCTACACCGCGCTGGCCGCTGGATCAACTGTCAGCCATAGAATCCCAATAACAAGGACACTGTATGGATATTGTATATATAAGAGATTTGCGCATAGAGACCATTATTGGCATCTACGATTGGGAGCGTGAGGTCAAGCAGACCATCAGTTTGGATTTGGAAATGGCCCACGATATTCGCCGCGCGGCAGAAACAGACGATATTGCGCATGCGCTGAACTACAAATCCATTGCCAAGCGGCTGATTGCCTTTATCGAGGCCAGTGAATTTCTGCTGGTAGAGCGCATGGCCGAGGAGATTGCTCGCATTGTGCGCGAAGAATTTGCTGTGCCCTGGTTAAAACTGCGTGTCAGCAAGCCGGGTGCACTAAGATACAGTCAGGATGTGGGCATCATTATCGAACGAGGTGAGCGACAGTAATGGCTCTGATTTATCTCAGTCTGGGAAGTAATATTGAGCGCCGCCTGCATATAGGTGCTGCCCTGGATGCGTTGGCTGAGAATTTTGGCGAACTCCAGATCTCCTCGGTGTACGAGAGCGAGTCTGTAGGTTTTGAAGGCGACAGCTTTTACAACCTAGTGGTAGGCATAGAGTCGGATCTTGGGGTAGGGGAAATTTCACGCATCCTCAAGGCCATAGAGGACAGCAATGGCCGTGATCGCAGCGCGCCAAAATTCGGCTCGCGCAGTCTGGATATAGATATTCTGACCCGGGATGACACTGTGGGGCAGGTGGATGGCATTGTGCTGCCCCGCGACGAAGTGCTTAAAAATGCCTTTGTGCTGTTGCCCCTGGCAGAGTTAGCACCCCAGCGCCAGCATCCGTTGACTAAACACTCCTATGCTCAGCACTGGCAGGATTACGATAAAAGCAAGCAGAAGCTCTGGCCGGTGCCCTTTATCTGGCGCGGTATGGATATTACCAAAGCCCAATAGGCTGCTTACAGGCTGTTGGAGCTGCCGCCGTCCACGGCAATGGTCTGGCCCGTCATATAGGTGGCTTTAACCGCTAGAAAATATGCTGTCTCCGCTATATCAGACTCGGTGCCCAGGCGTCCCATAGGCACCTTGCTCAATACAGAGTCCTGTTTATCTATGTCGTCCTCCTCGTGCTCCGGCCAGAGAATAGCCCCCGGCGCCACACTATTAACACGCACATCGGGCCCCAGTTCAAGGGCCAGGGACTTGGTCATGGCAATATTGCCGGCTTTGGCGACCGTATAGATGGGGTGGTTGCGAAGAGCCTGGCGGGCGTGCATATCGGAGATATTGACTATGGCTCCCTGAGCCTCTACTAGCATAGGCGCTAATTTCTGAGACAGAAAAAATGGCCCTTTCAAGTTGCTGGCAATTAAGTCATCCCACTGCTGGTCATTGCAGTCTTGCAGCGGCGTAGGGTAGAAGCTCGAGGCATTGTTAATAAGTACATCCAGGCGGCCGATGGACTGCACCAGGTCCACTATCTTACTCAGCCCGGCCATATCATTGAGATCACTCTGCACCAGCAAGCAGCTGTCAGTCCGCTCAGCATTAAAACGTTCGCACAGTTTGTCGGCAGCGGCGGCGCTCTTGTTGTAATGAATAATTACCCTGTAGCCTGCACTGTGGAATAACTGGGCTGTGACTGCGCCAATGCGCCGGGCCGCGCCGGTAATAAGAACCGTTTTGCTATCTGAATTCATTGTGATACCTAAGCTATAGGGTAGTTTTGTTTAAATTCTGTGAGAGCGGCGATACGCCGTTGGCTGAGCTGACTACCGATTTCGGCGCCACTGATGCCTGTGGCCACCAGATCAGCTATATCAGTTTGCACCGCCACCTGGCGCGCTTGGCGCAAATACTCGGCCATGGGGTAGTCGCGGTCCTCAAATCCGGTGCGGCCGCGGGCATCAGCTTCGCAACAGAGCAGAAATTCCTCCAGCCTGTTGTCGGGTTTAAGTGCACCCAGGCCCTTGAGCAGCTTTAAGACTGTTTCTGGGCGTAACTCAAACGCTTTGTGGCACATCAGGTGAAATTCGGTCACCACCATCGCCAGTTGCCGGTGCTCATTGGGCACTTTTAAGCGGTCGCAGACTTCCTTGACCAACGGCAGTCCGCGTTCCTCATGACCTTTGTGGCTGGGCAATACATCTGCTGGGG
>JBMZST010000224.1:0-3369 GCA_049623265.1 Porticoccaceae bacterium | reverse complement strand
CAGCACCAACTTGAAGTGTTGGATTTACAGGCCAGCCCACTGTTGCATCTGCAGCGTCTTACGCCCCAGGCTACGGACCAAGATATTAGAAATTTTTTAGGCGGCTTTGACTTTCATAACGACAAGGCTCTGGGCCCGATCAAAGATTTTTCCGGGGGCGAAAAGGCCCGTCTTGCGCTGGCGATAATTGTCTGGCAAAAGCCCAATTTGCTGCTTTTAGATGAGCCGACCAACCATCTGGATTTGGAGATGCGTCATGCCCTCACCATGGCGCTACAGAGCTATGAGGGCGCGCTGGTAGTGATCTCTCATGATCGCCATTTACTGCGCAATACCGTGGATGATTTTTATCTGGTGGCCTCGGGGCGCGTCACTGAATTTGACGGCGATTTAAATGACTACCAGGACTGGCTGAAAAATTTCTCCAGGGAAAATACTCAAGCTCAGCCTGTTACCTCAGAAAACCCTGTGGATAAAAAGTTAGCCCGTCAGCAGTCTGCCGAGAGTCGAAAGAAACTCGCGCCGCTCAATAAAAAAATTAAGGCCCTGGAAGCCAAGATTGAAAGGGAACAGCAGCAGCTTCAGCAAATCGAAACTCAGTTGGCGGATGCAGATCTATACAGCGATAGCCATAAAGAAAAACTCAGAACCTGTCTCTCTGAGCAGGCAAAGAGCAAAAAGAATCTGGCGATATTAGAGGAGGACTGGCTGGAAACCCAAGAGCAAATTGAATCTATGGCTGAGCAATAATTTTATTAAATACAAACTAGCATAATTAATTATGTTAAACAGACCACTATCAATCTGGAGTTAGCAGAGATTTAAATCCCGGTTAAGCGGCACATCAGATGGTTTGCCGTGAGGGATGACAGCAAAGGATGGTGGTAGTTATGTTTGATAAAAGTAAAGTGCTAGAAAAATATAATTCAGCGGTCGATAAAATGACCATGACTGACAGCCAAACCGGGAGTAGGTCTAGCAGTTCATTAAAAGGAGTTTCCAGTATGATTGGTGCAGATGTCAAAATTGAAGGCAGTATTATTAGCGAGGAAAGCCTGCTGGTTGAGGGCGCTGTTAAAGGAAGCATAACAGCTAAACAGTCAGAGGTTACCGTCGGAAAATCCGGCGTATTAATAGCAGATGTTTCAGCCAAGATAGTGCGTATTGAGGGCAGGGTAGAGGGAGATATCTGCGGTGGTGAAAAAGTCATTATTGCCAGTACAGGCAATGTGCTTGGCAATATAGATTCCCCCAGGGTAAGCCTCGAAGATGGTGCCAAATTTAAAGGCAGCATCACCATGGATCCAGATGAAAACACAGTGACTGACCTGCCGGTTGGTTCTCAATCTACAGTCAAATCTCATCGCGCTAATCACCCCACAGATGCTCAGGCTTCCTGAGTTGGCGATTGCCATGGTTTTACCCTGGATCGCCCATGCGAAAGTTTAGTGCACAAAAATCCGAGGCCGCATTTAACCCTGTGTTGCCCAGCAACCTGATTGGTCAGCTGTTTGAGTTTGGGCAATCAGAGGATCGCCTGCTGGTTGCGGATATGGGTTATCCCTCGCCCTCAACGGTAAAGTTCTTTAATCAGTACAGATGCCGTCTTGAATTTCTCGATCTTATCAATGCAGACTATCTGTGCTTACATCCAGAGGATGCCGAGCCCTCGGCTTTGGTAGAGTATTTTCAGGCTGGCTTGAATCTGCAGCCGGGAGCGATCATTGATATCTGCTTATTTTGGGATATTTTTAATTACCTGGATCGCCCTAGCTTAGAGGCATTTATGCAGGCTCTGGGCCCCTACACCAATAGTAGCACTCAGGGCTACTGTCTGGGTGTACTCAGCGGCAGGAATCGCTTGCCGCACTGCCAGTATGGTATAGACAGCCGAGCCAGTCTAAGTCAGACCCAACTCTCGGGACATCAGCCTAATGTTCATTTCCACAGCCAGAGAGACCTAAACAGCCTGCTCACCTATTTTGAGGTGGATAAAAGCCGCCTGATGCCCGATGGTCGCGTTGAATATCTACTGCGTGACAATTTATTGCCCAGGCCAATCAAAGCTGCAATCTTTTAAGTCAGCCTGTGCTAAAAGCACTTCTCTGTATCTCCGAGTGCAGCTAAACTGCAGGGCTTTTGACATAACAATGATCACAGGGGAACAGTATGAAGCAGGGCATTATCATAGGCGCCAGTTCAGGCATTGGTTGGGAGCTAGCAGTGCAGCTGGCGGCCCAGGGATATCAACTGGGCTTAATGGCTCGCCGTGATGGCTGTTTGAACAAATTAGCCGACAGCTTGCCGGGAGAGCATTTTGTACAGAAAACTGACCTGACCAATGCCGAGCAAGCGGTAACTGAGCTGACCAGCCTTATAGAGAAAATGGGCGATGTTGAGCTGATTGTTGTCAACTCCGGCGTGGGTAATAAAGAGCGCCTATTGGACTGGGAGGTCCAGCGCCAGATGATCGACGTGAATGTGCGAGGCTTTGCCGCTATGTCGCTGACAGCAATGAACCATTTTGTCCAGCGTGGTGCTGGTCATTTGGTAGGCATATCCTCGGCTGCCTCTCATTTTTCTGGAGGCTTATCCCCCACCTATAATGCCACCAAGGCCTTTGCCTCCAATTACCTCAATGGATTGCGGTCGAGAGCGGCCCATTCCAAACTGCCGATTGCAGTGACTACGGTAGAACCTGGTTTTGTGGACACACCCATGGTTGAGGGCCGCCCTCTGTGGCTGGCTCCCCTGGAGAAAAGTGTCACTCAGATGGTCAGGGCAATTAATAAAAGAGTGAATCATGTGTTTATCACCAAGCGCTGGCGCTATGTGGCATTGCTGCTAGATATAATGCCCAATGCCTTAATTCGCAAGTTTGTGTAAGCAAGGAAACCAACAGTTACTGTGATTATAGGAATCAATGATTAGTCGTCGTCGCGGGCTTAGGGCCGCACTGGAAAAAGGCACTGTTGATATGCTGCCTCTAAGCCTGGCCGTGTTGCCCTGGGGAATCCTCTTTGGTTCCCTGGCAGTACAGCGAGGGTTTAGCTGGCTGGAGGCGCAGCTTTTTTCGGCGGTGATTTTTGGCGGTGCAGTGCAAATTGTGACTGTGGAGTTAATCGCCGATCAGGCGTCATTGGTTACCGTACTGTTTAGTGCCTTTGTGATTAGCTCAAGGCATTTTCTCTATGGCCTGACACTGCGTGAGCGGCTCAGCCCCCAGCCATTGCGCTGGCGGTTGGGTCTCGGGTTTCTGCTGACCGATGAGCTGTTTGCCCTATCTGGCGATCGCCGCGCCTACCAAAATAAATTTCGTTTGTACTACGCCCTGGGTGCCGGGGGCAGCTTTTACCTGGCCTGGAATCT
>JBMZST010000223.1:0-3381 GCA_049623265.1 Porticoccaceae bacterium | reverse complement strand
TTGTTATCGTTTTTCTGAGCTTCGAAACTAAAGTCCATGCCGGTGAGACCGGCCACCAATAACTCGATCATCATGGCGATGGTCGACCCCTTGTGCCCTCCGAAGGGCAGCAGCGCGCCGCCATCAATAATTTTTTGCGGCTCAGTGGTTGGGTTGCCCTCCGCATCCACACCTGTGCCCAGAGGTACATCATGTCCGTCGCGAGCAGCAATCATTACTTCGCCGCGTGCCATGGAGGCCGAGGCCTGATCAAATACCATAGGCGGCTGATCCCCTCTGGGCCAGCCAAAGCACATGGGATTGGTACCAAATAATGGCTGTTTAGCACCGGCCGGCACTACCGCTGGCTTGTAGGTCGTGAAAGCCATAGCGGCACAGCCAGCCTCGGCGATAGGCTCAACTTCAACCCAGAGTGCGGCAAAATGATGCACATTGACCAGTGCCATGGCGGCAATGCCATTTTCCCGTGCCGCCTCTATTAGGGCATCACGGCCCGCCTCCAAAGCTAATGGCGCATAGCCATGATCACCCTCTACCCGCACTACCGCCGGAGAGATTCTACTAACACTGGGTATGGCGCTGCCATTGACCTTGCCACTGCGCAGTGAGGCAATATAGCCCGGCAAGCGGAATAAGCCGTGGGAGGCGCAGCCATCGCGCTCAGCTGCTGCAATGGTGCGAGCCACTGCAGCCGCATTGTCATCATTGCAGCCATTGGCGGTTAAGCAGTCCTCTACTAGCGCCTGTACTTCTCGCTCAGTCATAGTTACGTGCGACATAGGTTACTCCGATATTTAGTTCTTAATTATTATTTTATAGGGTAGCGGTCCAATACCGGACCCAAAGCCTGTTTAAGTGGGTCCAGACAGCCTTCAAAATTCTTCCACTGTTCCAGGCCACTGGTATAAATTGGCTGACGCACCTGCTCTGCACTGGGCGTGCGCACAGATCGCTGATTTTTATGGAAGCTGATACAGCTCTCCTCAAAGGGCAGACCACAGTAGTCGAGAATGCGCCGCACCTGGGTATCCAGATCAGCCACTACATCCTCGTACTGAACTCGTAGCACCTTGCCTGGCAGCACCTTGTCCCAGTGATCCATCAACGCTACATAGTCGCGATAATAGGTGCCCACCTCTTCCAAGCCGTAAGTAAATTCCTGGCCCTCAAAGAACAACTGCTTAAAGCCGCTAAAGCAGCAAGCCATAGGGTGACGACGGGCATCGATAATTTTCGCATTGGGCAAAATCAGTTGGATAAGACCAATATCGCGGAAGTTATTGGGCATTTTATCGATAAAATACGGCGCCCCTTCGCGGTGAATCTGGGTCTCATCTATATAGGACTGACCCAGTTTTGCAGCCATCTCTGGGGTTAACTGAGCCAGCACCTGGGGATACCTAGGCTCCTCATAAACCGTGCGCCGGCCGTTTAAGCGGTGAGCGATTGCTGGAATATTATTTAACTCCAATGTGCCGTCGACCATGGAGTGGGACGCCAGAATCTGCTCCAGCAGCGTGGATCCAGCCCGGGGCAGGCCAACAATAAAAATAGGGTCTGGCGCTGTGCAACCCGACTGGCCAAAGTTATTGAATAATTCGCTGGTACAGAATTTCTGTTGCAGCGCCATCTTGTAGGACATACGCTCTTTGTCGTACTGCACATCCTCTTTCTTAAGCAGATTGCCACTGATGTAATAGTCACCCGCCGCGGCGTAATCGCCGGCATCTTCCATGGCTTTGCCCAGGGCAAAGCTGAGATGAATTTTGTCATCTAGAGCGGTGGTATCTGCCTGCTGATAAGCACGCATTTGCTCTATCTCAGCATCCTCAAACCTGTAGGTCTTCAGATTGGCCAGACTCCAAAATGCATCACCAAAATCTGGTTTGGCCCTATAGACGGCGCGATAGGCCTCAACGGCCTCGTCCAGGCGACCTATGGTTTTAAGGGCGTGGCCCCGCAGCAAATGGGCCGGAGCCGCGTTGGGATCTGCGGCGACAAACTCATCGTAAAGCGCCAGCGCCTCGTCAAACCTGCCGACGGCAACACATTGGTTAGCATAGGAGAATCGGTATTTATTGTTATCTGGCTCGGCATCTAACAGTATCTGTGCCTGTTCCATACAGGCCGCAAATTTCTGTCGCTTGTAGAGCACATTCATGTAGTCGAAACGCACCAGCTTATTTTCTGGCTCGTAAACCAGTGCACTCTCAAGGATAAATTCTGCGTCGTCCAGCACATGGGTTTTTACTCCCAGATCGGCCAGCAGGCGCATGCCCTCAATATGTTGCGGATGCTGCTGCAGAAAACTTCGGCACAGTTGCTCTGCTTTCGACAGCTTGCCTTCCTCCATCATATTTCTTACGCCCAATAGCTCCGGGGGCAGTGCGGCGAGTCGCTGATGCTGGTCTCTAAAATAATCATAAGCATTGGGGTCTGACTCTGGGTCGGTCAGGTTCATCAGCATCTGCCAACTGGCAATCAGGCTACTGTTATGGGTGGCAGCCTGTTGAAAGGCCAGACGGGCTTCATCCCGCTGATGGCGTGCCATATAGACATGGCCCTTTTCTTGCCAGGCGCGGCCATAGGTCGGCTCAATCTCGAGCAACCGGCCCAAAGACTCCAGGGCCGCCGGGTAATTTTCTCTAAATCTGTGGGCCACAGAGTTAAAGTACAGCGCCTCGGAGTGATTGGGATAGTCGGCCAGCAATTGGTCTATCAGCATCTGCGCATCGGCAAACTCACCCGCCTGAATAAGCGCCTTAGCCTGGGACAACAGAGTGACCGCTTGCTCCGCTGAGATATTCGCCGATCCTTCCCGGTGACTAGTTTGGTCGCTGACAGACATGGGGTTTCCTGTTACCTGAGCTTTCGTTAGATTTATAACACATTAGTGACGCAGTCTTACAAGTTAATACAAGAAAGGCGAGCCTAAGCTCGCCTTTCTTGGTACTTCGAGTTAACGAATTTTAACGATTAGTTAAAGTCGTAGTTGAAACGCATACCAATGGTGCGAGGACGGTTGGTCGTGGTTCTCTCCAAGAAGTCCTGACGGTTGATATGCAACTGGGCGCGCTCGTCGGTCAGGTTGCTGACGTACAGCTCGACACCCCAGCCCGCATCAGTGGTTACACCAGCGGCAGCGTCCATAATGACGTAGCTGTCCTGCATGGTGTTGGGCTCTTCGTTGGTATCAACGATTGAGTTGAGCGCCTCACCTGAGTACTTACCACCGACCTGCCAGAACGCTTCCATACCAGAGGACATATCCCAGGCGTAACGTGCGCGGAGATTGCCCTGGAACTCAGGCGTCAATGGCAGAGGACGGCCTTCGTCCTGAACAACAAACGAGAAGCCTGGGTCTACCCGAACCAGCTCAGT
>JBMZST010000222.1:0-3385 GCA_049623265.1 Porticoccaceae bacterium | reverse complement strand
ACCACCTGCAGACAGAAAGCCACGGAGGACGACAGCACCCCCACGTAGAACAAGGCCACCCCGGCATCGACAATCCCCTGCCAATCCCAAACTTCGAAAAAGGGAATCAAAACACCAGCAATCAGCGTTGCCACCGTAAACTGCACAAAGATTAATCGAAACGACGAGGTTTGGTTGGCCAGCTTGCCGGTAAAGATCATATGCAGAGCAAACAGTATGGAGCTCAGCAGTATCAGCAGGTCACCAATAAACAGTTCGTCACTGTCGACCTGGCCCAAAAAGTAGATGCCCGCCAGCGCCAGCAGCACCCCCACCCAGGTAGGCCACTGGGTTTTGTTGCGGAAAAACAACCCCAGTATGGGCACAAAAATAATATAGACTCCAGTGAGGAACCCGGCCCGGCCGGCCGTGGTATATACCAGCCCCCATTGCTGTAATAGCATGCCTGCGGTAAGCACTAGGCCCAGCAGCAGGGCTTTTTTATTGGTCTGGTTGAAAGTAAAAATATCCTTGGGCTTTTCCATTAAATACCACAGGGGCAAAATGGCGATGGCGCCAATAAGAAAACGCCCAAAGGTAAAGGTAATAGGACCTATATGGTCCATACCCGAGCGCTGGAAGACAAAGGCCAGGCCCCAGATAAACGCGGTGAGCAACAGAATTAAATCGGCGCGCAGATCAGTTTTAAAACTCATAGTCGATTCTTTTTATTGATAGATTTTTTTTAGGGGTAGATTCTTATTAATGACTCTAGTGGCCACCGTGCTGTTTTAGGGTTCTAGCAGGCTTCCAGATACTGGACCATCAGCTGTAAATTTTCCACACCGCGAAATTCATTGATATCCAACCGGTAAACACAGCGTACGGTCTGTGCCTCAGGGTTGGGCCAGCGCGCAGTATCATGATTAAACCAGATCGCGTCTATAGCTAATTCGGGTTGGTTTTCTGGGGCCAGCACCAGCTTTAAATGTCTCTCACCCACGATACGCTGCTGCACAAGGCGAAACTCCCCCTGAAAACAGGGTTCGGGAAACAGTTGCCCCCAGGGGCCGCCGTCGCGCAAAAGCTCTGCGGTGTGCATATTGAATTGCTGAGCATCCAGACTGCCATCGGTAATCAGCTTGGCCTGTAAATCATCTTCGCTTAACAACTCGGCAACCTGCAGTTCAAAAGCCTGCTCAAACTCGCCAAGTTTCTCCTCAGTCAAACTTAGGCCAGCCGCCATAGCATGACC
This sequence comes from Porticoccaceae bacterium, assembly GCA_049623265.1. Taxonomy (GTDB): domain Bacteria; phylum Pseudomonadota; class Gammaproteobacteria; order Pseudomonadales; family Porticoccaceae; genus HTCC2207. The sequence continues at coordinate 2,151 of JBMZST010000222.1, read as the reverse complement.
ACCAAATTTGGTGATCAACCCTGGATTTTGAGTGGCCACGGCATCCAGCGCATCGCGAATATGTAAGCCCGGGATGGAACGGCATGAACCCTTTAGATCGCCATTATCGCCGGGGGCAAAGGCCACCACCGGGCGATGGTACTTTTCCTTTATTCTAGAGGCCAATAGGCCCACTACACCCTGATGCCAGTCGGGCTGAAATAAACAGAGCGCTGGAGGCATGGATTGATCATCCAGACCCAGCTGCTCAACAATGGCCAGAGCCTGCTGTTGCATACCTGTCTCTATGGATTTGCGGTCTTGATTGAGCTCGTCCAGTGCCTGGGCAGTCTGCAGTGCCTGTTGGGGATCTTCGCAGAGTAGGCATTGGATACCCAGGCTTATATCATCCAGCCGACCCGCGGCATTAAGTCTGGGGCCCAGCGCAAAACCCAAATCGGTGGCCACCAGCCGTGCTGGATTTTTACCGGCAATACGCAATAGCGCTTGAATACCCGGACGGCTCTGGCCGGCACGAATACGCAGCAGGCCCTGATGCACCAGTGCACGGTTAACCTGATCCAGGGGCACCACATCGGCCACGGTACCCAGGGCCACCAGGTCTAGCCATTGACTAAGATTGGGCTCGGCAATCTGTTGCTGCGCAAACCATTGCTGTTGGCGCAGCTCTGTGCGCAGTGCAATCAGCAAATAAAACGCCACTCCCACACCTGCCAGATTTTTGCTGGGGAAGTCGCAGCCCTGCTGATTGGGGTTCACTATGGCCGTGGCAGCAGGCAGCTGAGCGCCGGGCAAATGATGGTCGGTGATAATCACTTCTATGCCCAGCTGGTTGGCACGAGCCACCCCCTCGACACTGGAGATACCATTGTCGACGGTGATTATTACATCAGGCGATTTTTGGGCGGCTAGGTCCACAATTTCCGGGGTCAATCCATAGCCGTAGTCAAAGCGATTGGGCACCAAGAAATCTACGGACTGAAAGCCCATGGCGCGCAGCGCAAGCACCATCAATGCAGAGCTGGTAGCACCATCGGCATCAAAGTCGCCGAGTATTAAAAGCGATTGTTGCTGCTGAAGCGCAGCCACAAGACGCTGCACCGCGGCATCTAGACCGCGCATGGATTGAGGTTGGGGTAAGCAGCTGAGTTTTCGCTCCAGAGAGGCCTGATCGCTAATGCCTCGGGACTGATAGATGCGCTGTAGCAGAGGGTCTAGCTGCTGAGAAAAACTGCAGCTACTGAGGTCGCTTGGCCTGGTGACAATTTGCATAAGTGGGACACCAGCCTGGGTCAGAGTTTGGTCTTTTGGCGATAGATAGGTAGCCGGTTTATAAATAGCCGGCCTGCTTACCGATTTGGTAGCTGATCCAGCCGAGAGCTGCCACTATGGTCCAGATACCACCCAACAGGATCAACCCCCGAAATGGCTTGCGCTCAGTCTTGTTGAACCCACTGTTAAGGTAGGATTCAACCCGGGCCATATCTTCGGCCGATAATTTTTTTTCTTCACTCATAACTAAGCCTCAAACTCAGTAGGTAAACTTAAATAATCGCCGACCTGTTCAGGACTTAGGTCGGCCAGTCTAGGGACAACGCCCAGACAGGGCTCATTAAACAGCTGCTTCAGTGTAGCAATATTTTCATCTAACCGCGGCATCTGCGGGTCGATTATATTACCCACCCAGCCGGCGATTTCCAGTCCATCTCTGCGCACAGCTTCAGCCGTGAGCAATGCGTGATTAAGACAGCCCAACCTAATTCCTACGACTATGACCACCGAACAGTTCAGTTCTCGCGCCACATCGGCTAGGGTTTCGCGGCTGTTTAAGGGCACTCGCCAGCCCCCCGCCCCCTCGACCAGCAGCAAATCCACCGGCAACAGCGCCAAACCGCGACAATAACCCACTAGACGGTCTGCACTCAGGATTTTGCCCTGCTCCTGGGCGGCAATATGGGGTGCTATCGCGGCTTCCAAAGCCACTGGGTTGACCTGCTGATAGGGCAACTGATGACTGCTGGCGGCCTGCAATTGCAGGGCATCGTCATTTTGCAGGCCAGCGCCTGTATCCTCGCAGCCCGCCGCGACTGGCTTGATGGCGGCACTGCGCAACCCTGCTTTGGTGGCCGCCGCCAGTAACCCGGTCGCCAC
>JBMZST010000221.1:0-3403 GCA_049623265.1 Porticoccaceae bacterium | reverse complement strand
GATGAATGCCGATACGGCTGTTTTGGTCGATGTTCGTCCAGCCAATGAATTCCAGGCTGGTCATATCCATGGGGCTATTAATATTCCCCACAATAAAGTGGAAGGCCGCATGGCCGAGCTTGAAAAGTCACGCAATAAAATCCTCGTGATGGCTGACAATATGGGTCAGCATGCGGGAAGTGCAGGTCGAAAGTTTACTAAGGAAGGTTATAACGTGCGCCGTCTCAGTGGTGGCATGGGTGAATGGAAAGCCGAGAGCATGCCTGTGGTAAAAGATTAACCCTACTGGGAGTGTGCCATGTCACAAGTCGTGCTCTACGGGACCAAATACTGTCCCTACTGCATTATGGCTCGCCGCCTGTTACGCGCTAAAGGCATTGAGTTTGAAGATATATCTGTGGATTCAAACCCAGAGTTGAGGCTGGAATTGAGGGAGCGCAGCGGCAAGCACACGGTGCCGCAAATTTGGATTGGTGAGGATCATGTAGGCGGTTATACCGAACTGCGGAATCTGGATTCGGGAGGCGGGCTGGACGCGCTCGCCGCCGGGGGTTGAATTAGTTTTAGGCGACTCCATATATAGAGGTCTAAGGGCCAAAAATAGCATATTAAAAGGTTAAAAATCATGACAGAAGAAACAACCGCAGCCGCGGAAGCACCGGCATCAGAACCACAATTCGCTATTCAGCGCATCTACCTCAAGGACCTGTCGTTTGAGACGCCACAGGGCCCGTCGGTGTTTACTAAACAGTGGCAACCTAAGGTTAATCAGGACCTCAGCACCAAATCATCGAAAATTGAAGAGGGCGTATTTGAGGTAAGTCTGCGTCTAACTATCACTGTGAGCAGCGAAGACGAGACTATTTATCTGGTCGAAGTGGACCAGGCTGGCCTGTTTACTATCCAGGGCTTTGCTGATCAGCAGCTGACCCAGGTGCTAAATACCACCTGCCCTAATCTGCTGTTCCCCTATGCTCGCGAAGCCATAGATAATATTCTGACCAAGGGCTCGTTCCCTCCGCTGATGATTCCACCGATCAATTTTGATGCTCTGTTCGCCTCTGCTGTTCAGCAGGCGGCCGCCAAAGCTGAAGAAAACGCTGAACAGGCCCCTGAGAGCGAAGAAACTAAGCACTGATTATCAGCGCACTGAAAAACAAAAAAAACCCGCTTTTACCAGCGGGTTTTTTTGTTCTGGGGTGCCGGTATGCTAGAGCGCTTTGCTCTCCATACTGTACTCCTGCAACTTGCGGGTCAGGGTGTTGCGTCCCCAGCCCAGTAGCTCGGCGGCGTCCTTTTTGCGCCCCCCGGTATGGGCCAGCGCGGTTTCAATCATAGTGCGCTCAAACTCTGGTATTGCCTGAGAGAGTATCTCCCTGCGCCCCAGCTTAAGCTCTCGTTCGCTCCAGCGCTTGAGCATCTGCTGCCAGTCACCCTGGGTGCGGCTCTCGGACTCTGTATCCTCCGCCTGCAACTCTGGCGGCAAGTCGGTTAGCAACACTTCACGGCCCGCCGCCATTACTGTCAACCAGCGGCAAATATTTTCCAGCTGGCGGACATTGCCAGGCCAGGGCAGGTTAAAGAAAAAGTCCTCAGCTTCCTGAGATAGCGTCTTGGGCTCCATATCCAGTTCTTTGGCAGCTCGGTAGAAGAAGTGCTGCATCAACTGGGGGATATCCTCGCGGCGGTCTGCCAACCTGGGCAGATGCACCCGAATCACATTTAAACGGTGAAACAGATCTTCACGGAAACGATTCTCCGCCACCAGCTGCTCCAGATTTTGGTGGGTGGCTGCAATAATTCGCACATCCACCTTCACCGCCGTATGGCCACCGACCCTATAAAACTCGCCGTCGGCCAGAACCCGCAGCAACCTGGTCTGCGCTTCGGGGGGCATATCGCCAATCTCGTCGAGAAATAATGTGCCGCCATCGGACTGCTCAAATCGCCCCTCGCGTCGCTGGGCAGCCCCGGTAAAGGCGCCTTTCTCATGACCAAACAGCTCTGACTCAATAAGGTCATTGGGTATGGCTGCCATATTTAGCGCGATAAATTTATTGTCTCGCCTTGGACTGTGCTTGTGTAGCGCCTGGGCGACCAGCTCTTTGCCCGTGCCGGACTCGCCATTAATCAATACGGTGATATTCGACTGCGACAGGCGGCCGATGGCCCTGAAAACCTCCTGCATGGCGGGAGCTTCACCAATAATTTCTTTCGCCACCTCTTGGGTTTCGGCAGGCTCGGCCTGGGATCTCTGCTCCTGGGAAAACAATAGCCCTCGACGAGCGACGTCTACCAGCTCCTCCAAGTCAAAAGGCTTGGGCAGATATTCAAATGCACCCCCCTGATAGGCGGCGACTGCGCTGTCCAGATCGGAGTGGGCCGTGGTAATAATAACCGGAATATCAGGTCGGTCAGCGTGGATTTCTTTTAACAGCTCCAGCCCGTCTATACCCGGCATGCGAATATCCGAGATAATAATTTCTGGCTCGGAACTTTTAAGTGCGCGCAGCAGGTCGTTACCGGATTCAAAGCTGCGCACGGCTATGCCGTCTCTGGTAATGGCTTTTTCCATCACCCAGCGCAGCGAGCGATCGTCCTCTGCTATCCAAATTTCTGCATTGATACTCATACTAGACCTTTATGGGGAGGTAGATAGAGAAGCTGGTATGACCCGCCTCTGATTCACATTCAATAATGCCCTGATGACCATTGACCGCTGTTTGCGCGATGGTGAGACCCAGCCCGGAGCCCTCGCTGCGCCCACTGATCATGGGGAAAAAGATTCGCTCTTTGATGTCTTCGGAGATACCAGGGCCATTGTCAATAATCTCCAGCCGGCAGATCACCTTGTGGTGCTGACCGGCAATGGTAAAGCTGCGCTGAATTCGCGAGCGAAACGTCACCTGGGGGCTTTCCTGCGAGGAGTCCAAAACTGCCTGCATAGCATTGCGCGCCACATTAAGTACAGCCTGTATCAACTGCTCCCGGTCGCCCTGGATATCCGGGATACTGGGGTCGTAGTCCCTGACTAACTTAAGGCTGCCCCGGGTTTCAGCCTCAATCAGTGCCGCCACATGTTCTGTGACCTCATGAATACTCAGGGCCTCCATCTGGGGTAAATGATTGGGCCCCAACAGGCGATCAACCAAATTGCGCAGGCGATCAGCCTCTGTGGTGACAATCTGACAGAGCTCGCTGGTCTCGCCATCCAATCCCTGCTCGGCAATCACCTGATCAAGAAGCTGAGCTGCACCACGTATGCCACCCAGGGGGTTTTTGATCTCGTGAGCCAGACCGCGAATCAGGCTTCTGGAGGTGTCATGAACGGATAGCAGCGCCTCTTCTCGGTTGATCTTGAGAAAACGATCTATGGGCTGCATCTCCAGCAACAGCATAGACT
>JBMZST010000220.1:0-3429 GCA_049623265.1 Porticoccaceae bacterium | reverse complement strand
CGCGCAGATCGCAGAGCCCACAGAACATATGCATCTTTTCATCTGTGCCTCCCGCACTTACCAGATAATCGGTAATAGGTAACAGTTGATCCACGCTGATCCCAGCCTCCTCTTGCAGCTCTTTAGCTGCTACCTGCTCTGGAGTCTGGCCAGGCTCTATCATGCCTGCAACCACCTCGTACTGCCAGGGTCCATGCTGGTCATTTTGTGCCCCAGCGCGAAACTGTTCCACCAACCCTATACTGTGGCGTTCGGGGTCATAAAGTAAAACACCCACTGCATCTCCACGCTGAAATAGCTCGCGCTCCAAGGGCCGGCTCCAGCCGCCGGCAAAAAGCCGATGCCTAAACACCTGCTTACGGATACGAAAGAAACCCTGAAACAGTGTTTCCTCGGATTCTATACGGTAGTCCTGGACACCAAAGCGATGGGGTTTAATCATTTTTAAGGTATGGTCCGTATTTAAGCGCTAATAGGTTTAATAATAACTCATTTGTACGTAGGTCAACGCTTTTTGGCGTGCCGCGTCTATTCAGCACTCGGATTAGAGGCAAAGTTGCTATTACCCTCAGGTAATTCTGCTAGACTATGCGGCTGAGTGAGAATTGGATATGACTGATGCTAGTCTATGGAGCATCAAGTTTAAAAAAAAGACGAAAGAATTCTAATGGAGATACTATGCGTTTGGTCAAACAAGGACTATGGGTTGTCAGTACCACTTTTTTACTGTCACAGGCTAGCTGGGCCGATTCACTAGAGGATATTTATCAGGCTGCGCTGCAAAATGACCCAGTGTTAAGTGCCGCCCGCGCCAGCTTTAACGCAGAGCGAGAGTCAAAAAATATCAGCCGCGCTGCACTGCTACCCCAGTTATCTATCGCCGGGGAATACAGCGAGGGAGAAAATAACGAAAACTCCAAACAAATTTTGGTGATTCAAGATCAGTCTATCCCCTCTATTCGCAACGGTCTCACCGACAGCAAGCAAACAAGGTACAGCGCCTCACTAACCCAGGCCATTTTTGATATGCCCTCCTGGTATAGGTTTAGAAGCGGCAGCGCCCTGAGCAACAGTGCCAAGGCACAATTTGCTGCCGATCAGCAATCGTTGATCATTCGCGTTAGCCAGGCCTACTTCAATGCGCTGCGAGCCCACGACAATATGGAGACTCGCAAGGCCGAAGAGCGCGCTATTCAGCGCCAGCTTGAGCAAACCAGAGAGCGATTCGAAGTCGGCCTTTTGCCCGTGACCGATGTTCATGAGGCCCAGGCCGTGTTTGACGATGCCGCAGTCAATAGCCTTGAGGCTCGGGGCACTCTGAATATCGCCTTTGAGGCGCTAGAAGTACTGACTGGTCAGAGCCATAACGTGCTGGCTGGCCTGATGGACAATTTTGAAGCCAGCAACCCCAGTCCAGAGGTCAGCGAGGGCTGGGTGGATTTAGCCATGGCCAATAACTTCCAACTCAAGGTAGCCAAGCTGGGTAAAGATGCCGCCTACAATCAGGCCAAGGCGGCTGCCGCAGCGCGGCTGCCCAGAATAACCGGTCGCGCCACCTACTATGATTCCGATTCCGATGGGATCAGCTTTGGTTCGACCTTTGAGTCCCTCCAGGATGGCCATCAGTTTGTGGTCTCACTGAGCATGCCGATTATGGGCGGAGGTGTCGATGCCCAGCGACGTCAAGCCAAGCAGCGCGCTATTCAATCCAGCGAAAGCTACACCGCTGCAAAACGCAACACAGTGCAGTCGGCGCGCTCCAGGCACCAGCTGGTAATTACCAACGCGGCGCGAGTGAAAGCGCGCAAGCAAGCGATTACCTCAGCCAATAGTGCCCTGGAGGCCACTCAGGCCGGCTATGAGGTGGGCACCAGAAATATAGTTGATGTGCTGGTCGCTCAGCGCACCCTCTATCAGGCGCGCCGCAACTATGCCAATGCACGCTACGACTATATTCTTTCGATGATGAGTCTTAAGGAAGTGGCAGGACAGCTGTCACCAGATGATGTGTTTGCCCTCAATGCCTGGTTGGACCCGCAGCTGGTGATTGCCAAGTAAATCGTTTGGAGCGGGTTACAGGTGGTGATCAATCACTGCCAGTAGCCTATCGAGAGCACCCCGATTAGCGTTGGCGATATAGTGGGCAGCCTCCCCCATCTGGGTGCGGCGCTGCTGGTTGCAGAATAAGCCAATACATTGCTCGGCAAGACTGTCTGCATCCTCGCAGACGATCATTGCATCCCCCTCTATAAGCAACCGCGATGCCTCAGAAAAGTTAAACAGGTGGGGGCCTGTGATCACTGGAACCCCCCAAGCGGCCGGCTCTATCATATTATGGCCACCCGTAGGCACCAGGCTGCCGCCGACAAAGGCCAAGTCGCAGGCGCCATAAAACGTCATAAGCTCACCCATGGTATCTCCCAGCAATATGTCGGCCTTAGCGGCCGGCTCTCTCTGGCTGCGTCTGGCCAACCTAAAACCGGCCTGTTCGCATAGCTGGGCTACACCACTAAATCGCTCAGGATGTCGGGGCACCAACACCAACAGCGGCGCCACAGGCAAAGCGGCCTTAATCTGCTGGAACGCCTGCAAGATAATCTCATCTTCTCCGACATGGGTGCTGGCAACCAACCAGATAGGGCGCTGGTTGTCGCCGCGCCAGTCCACGGCCAGACCTTCAGCCCTGGCCTGAACCTCCGGGTCCAGGTGCAAATCAAACTTTATATTACCGCTAATGATCAGTGACTCTGCCGGCAGTCCCAGCTGCGTGAATCTGGCGCCATCATCAGCGTGCTGCGCCACAACCGCCGAGATTGACTGCAGCATGGGCGCGACCAGCCGAGGAATTCTGCCGTAGGCAGCCGCGGACTTAGAAGACAGGCGACCATTGGCCAATATCACCGGTATATTGCGCTTGGCACAGGCAGCAATGGTATTGGGCCAGAGCTCAGTCTCCATAATAATCAATACAGCGGGTTTCACTCGATTTAAAAACCGCGCCACGGAGTCGGGCATGTCGTAGGGGGCATAGCAGTGATCGACAGTTTGACCGAAGGCCACTTGAATGCGCTCCGAACCTGTGGGCGTCATGCAGGTCAGCATCAGCCGGTAATCCGGATAGCGTTGCTGCAGAGCCTTGACCAACGGCACGGCGGCCAGAGTCTCGCCTACAGAGACTGCATGGAGCCAAATGGTTTTGTTAGCGTCAACGGATGGGGCAAAGCCAAACCGCTCTGCCCAACGGCGCGCATAGGCGGGCGCTCTCAGCGAGCGGTAAACTAGCCGCAATAGAATAATCGGACTCAGCAAATAAATACTGACCGAATACAACAATCTGCTAAATGTCATTTACAGGTCCAGTTGAAATGATTTTGGCGCCGATACCGCAGTAAGTTAACAAACTCCCCCGCGGATTGACAGTGGATTGAG
>JBMZST010000219.1:0-3441 GCA_049623265.1 Porticoccaceae bacterium | reverse complement strand
CCTGGCCAGGCTCAACGGCGACACAGATGCCCACTAGCTTTGCCTGCATATAATCCAGGCTGGTGGTCTCGGTATCCACGGCAACCAGAGGCGCAGACTGTATCTTGGCCACCCAGCTGTCCAACTGTTGCTGGGTGAGAACGGTCTGATAGTCTTTTTCTACGCTTGCCTTCTCTGGCGCCGAGCTGTAGCCCTCTTCGTTGGGTATATTCTTGTCGCTGGTGGAGCCGGTGGCCGCCGCAGTGTCGTCGCCTTCTAGCTCTTTGATCCAGGTTTTAAATTCCATTTCTTTAAACAGAGCCAAAAGTGCTGGGTTGTCTGGGTCACCATTGGCGAGGTCACCGAGAGTTAGATCCATCTCAACATCAGTTTTAATGGTGGCTAGCTGATAGGATAGATAGGCCAGTTCCCTGTGTTCCTCGAGTTTAGGTGCCATGGTCTTAGCCCCACGAAACGCCAGGCTGGCAACCTCGTCCAGTCGGGCATAGATATCGTCCAACCCACCTATTCCCTGCAGTAGACCCAGGGCCGTTTTCTCTCCCACCCCCGGCACACCGGGAATATTGTCTGACTTGTCTCCCAACAGGGCTAAATAATCAATAATCAACTCTGGTGGTATACCAAATTTGTCGATCACCCCTGCCCTATCCAGCACTGTGTCAGTCATGGTGTTTTCCATCACTATATGCTCGTTGACCATCTGAGCTATATCCTTGTCACCGGTGGAGATAACCACAGGTTGCTCTGCCGCTGCAGCCTGCAGCGCCAAGGTGCCTATCACGTCATCAGCCTCGACCCCCTCTATAACCAGCATTGGCATACCCATGGCTTGAATAATCTTATGAATGGGCTCTATCTGCAGTCGAAGGTCATCGGGCATGGGGGGGCGATGGGCCTTGTAGTCGCTGTAAATCTCATCGCGGAAGGTTTTACCCTTGGCATCAAACACGACCACATGGGTGCTTTCCGGGTAGTCTTTTTGCAGACGGCGGATCATATTAATCACGCCCTTGACCGCACCGGTTGGCTTCCCTTTGCTATTGGTCAACGGCGGTAGTGCGTGAAAGGCTCGATAGAGATAGGAAGAGCCATCGACAAGGATCAGCGGTGTCTTTTTGGTCATAGTCTGCGCATTTTTTGACTGAAAATTGAATTTTAAGGATACATGATTTACTGGAAACAGGCTGTAAATTGCGCTGCCATGCCGACCATAAATTCTCTGTAGGCATGTTTATTAATGGGTTGGGACAGGCCCTGGGGGTCCAGTGACATCATTGGTAGATCAAACTGCATGGCAATAACCGCCGCATCCTTACTCTGGTATTGGGGCTCTACAAAAATACAGCTGAAGTTGGCGCTGGCCATAGTCTGTCGCAACTGATACTGACTGCGTACCCCTTTCACGTCACCCCGGGCATCTCTGATCGACATACCAGCGGGCAGCCCAAAGGCGCGCACAAAATGACTATAGGCATCATGGTGGCTGAGATAGGTTTTATTACTGAAGGCCGTCATTGAGCCCTTTAGCCTTTGAATATCAGTGTCTTCGATAATTTTTTTAACGGGCAAACCCAGCCGAATCTGGATTTCCGCGGCAATAACGTTGGCATATTCTGGATTTAGCCAGAGATGAGGATCAATTGAGTGCTCAGCCTCTTTATCACGCGACTCGACAATCTCTTCGTCGGGGCCGGGCTGAGATAGTTGCTGAACCGCGGAAATCACCTTGGTGGGTGACAATTTGGCCATGGTTTTAGCGCTTCTGGTCTCAAAGTCCCTGCCTATCCAGACAACCAGATCGGCAGCAGCAATTTTCTGAAGAGCGGATATTGGCAGAGAAAAATCATGGGGTGATTGACTGGCGGGCATAAGATACTCGACGTTAGCGGCATCGCCCACCGCTGATTTGGCAACAATAGCCAGCGGCTTAATCGTTGTGACTACAGTTGGCAGCGAGCCTAACTCTGGAGAATCGCTGCTTGCACTCAGATTGACCCCGCTTAGGGAGCCAACCAGCAATAACAGCCAACCAGTGTTATATTGTATCTTTTTAAGCATGGGTTAATCGTTTCCTCACTGCTTTGATCGCTTCTGATTATTAATTCGGGCCTGAAAAGCTATTCAAGTCGCAGCTTAATGTTATATTATAACACCCATGGTTTGTCTCTAGTTTGGTGGTGTCCTTATGCTGACAAATGCCCGGCTCGCATATCAGCCCCATGATCATGAGCGTTGCATTACAGCAGCTCTGACTCGAGCTCATGATCTCTGTGCAGAGCGTAACCTGCGCATGACTGCTACTAGAGAGTCGGTCCTGCGCTTGCTATGGCAGAGTCATAAGCCTCTAGGGGCCTACCAGCTGCAGGATCAATTGGCCACCCTGCTGAACAAGCGCATCGCACCACCCACCGTCTACCGAGCCATCGAATTTTTGTTGCAGCTCGGCCTAATTCACCGGCTCCCTTCATTAAACGCCTATATCGGCTGCCCTTTCCCCAATAGCGAGCACAGCAATCTGTTTATGATTTGCACAGAATGCGGCAACGTGGCAGAAATGGCGCATAATGCACTTAATAACATGCTTCAGAGCGCCAGCGATAAGGTGAATTTTACCCTACAAAACCAAAGCCTGGAACTTTTTGGTCTATGCCCGCAATGTTCTGATTACACGGAGGTCGCCAACAATGACTAACAGCCCATCCATGGCATCTGAGCAGGCTCCGCTGATAACGCTTGATAAGGTTAATAAGGGTTTTACCGGCCAGCATGTGCTGCACAATATTAGCCTGCAGCTCAATCGGGGGGAGATCACCACGCTTATTGGCCCCAATGGCGCCGGAAAGTCGACGCTGGTACGGATTATTTTAGGTTTACTGAAACCAGACTCCGGCTCCGTGGTACCTGCCGCCAATCTCAAACTAGGCTATATGCCCCAAAAGCTGCATATTGACCCTACATTACCTATTTCGACCTGCCGTTTTTTGCAACTGGCCAATGCCTCTCACAGTGCCTGTCACAGTGCTCTGGAGGCGGTGGGCATAGGTCATCTGGCGGCCACGCCTATTCAGAAGCTGTCTGGCGGTGAGACACAGCGCGCCCTGCTGGCCAGGGCGATTTTGCGAAAACCCAATCTGCTGGTTTTGGATGAACCAGTGCAGGGGGTGGACGTCAATGGTCAAAATGCGCTGTATAAGATGATTGGTGATCTCAGCAAAAGTCTGAATTGCGCGGTGCTGATGGTATCCCATGACCTGCATATCGTGATGTCGGCAACGGATCAGGTAATCTGTCTGAATCACCATATCTGCTGTTATGGTCGCCCCGAGCAGGTCACCAAGGACCCAGCCTATCTGGATATCTTTGGTGAAACTGCCATTTATGCTCACCACCATGATCATCAGCACAGTATTCATGGTGAGGTGTTGGATGCACAGGGCGTGC
>JBMZST010000218.1:0-3482 GCA_049623265.1 Porticoccaceae bacterium | reverse complement strand
AGTCATTGAGGTTATAGGCCTCTTGGGCAGCTTTGACACTGATTGCCTCGGACACTCTATAGTCGTAACGTTCCAGCAGTTTGCGCAGAGAGGAGCGAATAATCTCCTCGTCTTCGACAATCAGTATCTGTTTGGCACTCTCACTCATGATGCAGATGATACGGGGAAACGGAGGCTGACAGTAGTGCCGCAATCACTGTTGATGGCGGGACTGCTCAGACCAACTTCAGCGCCCAGGCTCTTGACCAGGTTAAATACTATCCACAGGCCCAGACCTGTGCCTTTGCCCGGGTCTTTGGTGGTGACAAAGGGTTCGAATAATCGACTGCGCAGATTTTCTTCAATACCCATACCCTGGTCACTGATAGTCACAACAATCTCCTGCTCTGCTATCTGAGCCTCAATACTGATACTGCCACCCTCTGGTGAGGCATCTCGCGCATTGCTGAGCAGATTGAGAAACACCTGCAGCAGCTGATGATAGTCGCCAGCAATTGTAAGACTGGGGTCAATATCGCAGACGAAGCGCAAATTTTGCTGCTGGTCACTCAGGGTGAGCAATTGAATAGCTTCTTCGGCGGCTCTGCCGATACTCACCTGATGCTGAGTCTGGGTCAGGGCCTGGCCGCCGCGAGAAAAGTTGATCAGCGACTGAACGATACGATTGATACGCTGCGTCTGAGTCAGTATTTGCTGGGCAGATTCGGCCACCTGATGAGGCTCTGTCTCATGTTCCAAATTTTGCGCAATACAGGCAATGCCGGTGACCGGATTGCCAATTTCATGGGCCACCCCGGCAGCCAGGCGTCCGACAGAGGCAAGCCTCTCGTTGTCGATGGAGTTCTGGATAAGATTGACTGCCTCGGTTTGATCTTCGATCAGCACCACAATATCGCTATTGCTGTCACGGTTGGAGTCAGAGTCTAACTGCTCTGACTTCTGCAGGCTAAACCAGCGCACCTCGCCCCGTATCTCCAGGCGCAGATCATCCAGACTGGTTTCACCGCTGTTGATAAAGTCTGAGATGGCTGTGCACCAGGGTTCAGGCAAATCCTGGATCAGTCTACCCGCAGCTACCGCCTGACTGATTCCGGTGTAGTTGGACAGAGTGCTGTTCCAGCGCACAATTTCTCCGCCTTCATCCAGAGACACCACACCTATGGGCAGATTGTCCAGCACCTGGCGGTGGTGAACACGCAGCTTATTGAGCTCGCTGGCAATACCTGTGAGGCGATCGCCCTGAATCGCCAGCACAGATTCAATCAGCTGAATATCATCGGGTTCGTTGGCCGCAGGCATGCTCAGTGGCAACGACTGTTCCATTATACGGTTGGCCGCAAGCACACCAAACTCCATATTGAGGGAGGCATTGATACTGTCGCGCATCTGTCGCAGGGCGGCGGGACGCACTTCATCGGCGGCATAGTCCAGGGCGTCCAGTGCCTTGGCCACTTCAATGTCCGCGGCATCACCCAGCGACAGACGCAGGCTATGGATTAATTCGGGCACTGACTTTTGCGCGATTTCCACGCGCGCTGGAATATAAATATTATCCGCCATGCACACAGTGGCAAAAGCCTGCTGTTCCTTGTCCATAGAGTCGCCGAGAGAGAACAACAGGCAGACGGTAATATTCAGCAGCAGAGCTTCTGTCGCCCAGATATCCCAGTTTTGCATACCGAAGTGAACGCTGCCGCCACCGAGGGGTAATTGCCAGCTCCAGTCACCCAGTAACAGGGGCAGCAAAATGGTCACCAGCCACAGCGACAGGCCGGCAATCAGCCCTGCGATAAAACCACGGCGTCCAACCCTGGGCAGATAGATCACTGCTAGCATCCCAGGTGTAAGCTGGGCCAGGCCAGCAAACGCAGCTAGGTAGTAATCGGTGACGCTGTGGTATTTGGTCACCAGGCTCAAACAGGCACAAAACAGGATAAGCGCGCTGGCCACCAGCATGCGCCGGCCTCTTATCCACTGATCTAGATTAGGCTGTCGCTGCAGGTGCTTGCCCGGCAGCAAAAAACTATTGAGGAAAATTCGCGCCATAATCAGACTCAGGCTACAGGTCAGGGCAATGGATAACAGCAGGATGCTGGCACTGGCCAGGCCGGCAATAACCGGTTGCTCGGCCAGTGAAGGCAGGGCAAAAAGATACTCTTGAAATGGCGAGGCCGACTGTACCGAAAGACCGCTCCACAGCAGCGGGAAAACCGGAATACTGGCCAGCAACACTAACAGTGGATAGGCCCAGGAGGTCATGCCCGCCTGTTGATCCGAGATATCATCGGATACTAGCAGGCTAAAGTTAATCGGATAGGCGAAGCCCGCGGCCAAAAATACAATAAAGAGACTATAGGAAAAATCCATACGCTGGATAATAAAGCGCTGTCCACTATCTACGACCCAGGTATTCATCTCCCCCAGACCACCAAAGGCAGAAGTCACCCCGGCCCAGGCAGAGAAGCCCAGTGCTGGCAGAAGCAGCAAGCCGGCCGCAGCCATTACCCAGGCCAGATGATGGGTTACTCCCACTTTTATCGAACGCAGATTGACCAGCAGCATAATGAGGATGGCCACCAGGAGACTCAATAGATTGGCCTCTGCGCCAAACAGGCTGCTGAATACCGCTTTGATGGCGACAAACTGTGCCAGAATCAGCGGAACCACGGTCAGTAATAGTGCTATGCAGGCCACTGCGGCTACCGATTTTTTGCGGTACCTAAAGGTAAGAAAATCTACCGGCGAGGCAAAGCGAATCACTCCGCTTAGGCGGCGAATGGGCAAGAAGATCAGGGGTGAGAAGACAAATACCAGACTAAAGGCAATCAGAGCCAGAATAACGCTGTTGCCGTAGCGTCCGGCCATCTCTACCGAGCCCATGGCCAGCAGAACGCCGGTACCAGAGAACAGACCCAGAGCCAGAATAAAATCTTTACTTCTGGAGCCTGAGCTCTGCGCCATCTGCCGAGTCACCAGGCAGCCCAGGCTCACCATTATCAGGGTGATTAGGGTCAGTTCGAGGTTGATGGTTTCAAGACTCATCTCGAACCCTATGGCGGTAGGCAATATAGGCGGCGAACACCATCATGGCCCAGACCACGTAGGGTCTAAACCAGTTGCCATCGGGCTCTAGCGCCCACTGAATCGCCAGTGGGAAAACCACTATGCAGAGCAGGAGCAGGGTTGCAACAAATCGATAATTTAGCATGGGCTAGGCGGCACGACAGATGATGTTATGGCTATTAGTTTGACAGTTAGTCTGGATGTTATGCCTGCCAGACCCGCAAAGCAAACCGGGTTTGTCGGGTTCCCTGGTTTCGGGGCCTCAGAGTGCATCTAATAACCCTCTGGAGCCAGACTATTTTGCCCGTCCGCGGCTACAGTTTGCACAGACCAGTGCGCTATACCCCAGTCCAGTATTTCAGCCACAGATTGCTGTTGCAGTTGCTCTGGGGGTGACTGGGACAGCCAGTGCAGCGCAT
>JBMZST010000217.1:0-3495 GCA_049623265.1 Porticoccaceae bacterium | reverse complement strand
TGGACCTATCAGTTCCCGCAGTGATGGGGATTCTCAATGCGACGCCAGATTCCTTCTCCGACGGGGGGCAGCTGTATTCCGACGGTAAAATCAGCCAGAGCAAAAGCTTGCGGGCCGTGGAAGCCATGTTGGCTGAGGGGGCGACGATTATTGATGTCGGCGGAGAATCCACCAGGCCCGGCGCTAAACCGGTCTCCGTCGACCAAGAGTTGGAGCGAGTTATACCCATAGTCGAAGCCGTCACCAGTCGCTTTGATGCCATAGTCTCTGTGGATACAAGCACTGCGCAGGTAATAGAGGAGGCTGCCGCCGCCGGGGCCAGTCTTATCAATGATGTGAGGGCACTGCGTCGCGGGGGCGCCCTGCAGGCAGCGTCCAGTGCCGGGTTGCCGGTCTGCCTTATGCATATGCAAAACCAGCCGGACAATATGCAAGCCGACCCCCAGTATCAGGATGTGGTAGCTGAGGTTTTAGATTTTTTGCGCCAGCGCAAACAGCAATGCCTGGAGACCGGTATGGCGCCAGAGCAGATTCTGTTGGACCCAGGGTTTGGATTCGGCAAAACTCTGGCGCATAATCTGGCCCTGTTTAATGGATTGGGTCAGCTGGCTGGTGAGGGTCATCCGGTACTGGTAGGCGTGTCGCGAAAATCCATGATTGGGCAAATACTTAATTCAGATGTGGATAATCGGTTAATCGGAAGTGTTACTATGGCCGTCTTGGCCGCACAGAGGGTGTCGGCAGCTCGGGGCTCATTGATTCTCCGAGTACATGATGTCAAGGAAACGGTTCAGGCCCTCAGGGTCTGGCAACAGAGCAGCACTAAGGAACTTGGAAAGTAATGAGCAGAAAATATTTTGGCACCGACGGTATTCGTGGCAGAGTCGGTGAGTACCCAGTCACCGCAGACTTTATGCTGAAGCTGGGTTGGGCGGCTGGCACCGTATTAACCCGTCACACTGAGGGCAAAAAGCGCGTATTGATTGGCAAGGACACCCGAGTGTCCGGCTACATGTTTGAGTCAGCACTGGAGGCTGGTCTGATCGCTGCCGGCGTTGATGTGGATATGGTGGGGCCCATGCCGACCCCGGCTATAGCCTACCTTACCAGAACCTTTCGGGCAGCGGCCGGGATTGTTATCAGTGCCTCTCACAATCCAGTTGAAGACAACGGTATCAAATTCTTTGCTGCTGATGGCTACAAGTTACCAGACGAGGTCGAGCTTGAAATTGAAGCCCTAATGGATGAGCCACTAACCACCAATAGCTCTCATCATCTGGGTAAGGCCCGTCGTCTTAGCGATGCCACTGGGCGCTATATTGAATTCTGCAAAGGCACATTGCCTGCAGGTTTTGACCTGACCGGTTTAAAAGTGGTCGTAGATTGCGCCAATGGTGCCACCTACCACGCAGGCCCCAGAGTGTTTAAAGAGCTCGGCGCCAAAACCATAGCCATGGGCAACGCGCCCAATGGTTTTAATATCAACGAGCAGTGCGGCTCAACCCATATGGATGGACTGCAGCAGGCAGTGATCGATGAACAGGCTGATTTTGGTGTGGCTTTCGATGGTGATGGCGACCGCGTTTTATTTGTCGATGGCAATGGCGATATCGTCGATGGTGATGAGCTGATCTATATTATTGCCCAGCACCGTCGGTCAAAAGGTAACTGCAGAGGTGTAGCAGGTACTCAGATGAGCAATCTGGGCCTGGAGCTGGCGCTAAAAGATATGGGTATCCCATTTGAGCGAACCAAAGTGGGTGATCGCTATGTGGTTGAAGCCTTAAAAGCCAATAACTGGGAGCTGGGAGGCGAAGCCTCAGGCCATGTTCTCTGCAGTGACCTGAACAGTACAGGCGATGGCATAGTGGCGGCGCTGCAGGTGGTGTTGGCACTGGCTGACAGCGGCCGCACATTGGCTGAGCTCAAAACTGGCATGAGTAAGTTTCCTCAGACCATGATCAATGTGCGGCTATCGAAAAAAGTGGATATCAGCGGCAATCAGACAATCAATGATGCGGTAGAGGCTGCCGAGGCCGAATTGGCAGGTCGTGGCCGGGTGTTGCTGCGGCCCTCTGGTACCGAGCCCCTTATCAGAGTGATGGTAGAGGGTGAAGATCAAGCACTGGTCAATAAGTTGGTCAAGCGTCTGGCAGACTGTGTAGAACAGCAGGTCGGCTAGGCAGCTGGTGGGGCAGCGAAAGCTGTATTCCCGGTTGTAACTTAGCCCTTTGTCGGGTAGGATTCACGCCCGTTTGCAAGGCACCCCGAGAAGGGTGACTAGGATGGGAGGAGTGACTAGGATGGCGAATCCGCTGATTGCGGGCAATTGGAAAATGCATGGCACAACAGGATCGGCCGCTCAGCTAGCCACTGAACTAGCTAAGCAATGGGGCGATAACAGTGCTGCGCAGATGATTGTATTTCCGCCGGCCGTGCATATTGCCGCCGTCGCATCTGCCCTCGCTGGAAGCAGTATCGCCATCGGTGCTCAAAACCTGTCGCAAAAGGAGAGCGGAGCATTCACTGGCGAAGTGTCCGCCGCCATGCTGGCTGACTTGGGCTGCCGCTATGTGCTGGTTGGTCACTCAGAGCGCCGCGCAATCTTTGGCGAAACCAGTGCTACCGTGGCAGAAAAATTTGTCGCAGCACAGGCGCAGGGTTTAGTTCCCATACTCTGTGTGGGCGAAACATTGCAGCAGCGCCAGCAGGGACAGACCATGGCCGTGGTCACAGAGCAAATCGCTACTGTGGTTGAGAAGGCAGGTCTAGAAAGGGTTTGCGATGGGGTTATCGCCTACGAACCGGTTTGGGCTATAGGCACGGGTGAGACAGCCAGTCCGCAACAGGCACAGCAGGTTCACCAGGACATTCGTGCCCAGCTTGGCGGCTCAGGCGTCAATACCAGCTTGCTGTATGGCGGCAGTGTCAATGCCAATAATGCGGGCCAGTTATTTGGTCAGCCAGACATCGATGGTGGACTGGTTGGTGGAGCCTCCCTAGAGGCAGATGGTTTTTTAAATATTGCACAACAATTGATCGAGCAACAGTAATGGAACAGATTATTTTAATATTTCACTTTGTCGTAGCCGTAGGCCTGATAGGTCTTATTTTGCTGCAGCAGGGTAAGGGTGCAGAAGCCGGAGCCTCATTTGGTTCAGGTGCATCTCAAACTGTATTTGGCAGCAGCGGTGGCTGGAATTTCTTCAGTAAGATGACGGCCATACTGTCCACCATATTCTTTGTGACCAGCGTCAGCCTGGCTCTGATTGCCAAGAACAAAACAGTGGTTGACCAAGATTTGTTGCCAGAACTGCAGTCGATTCCTATGGAATCCGTTCTGGAGACTGACCTACCTGTTGTGGATCAAGTCGATGAACTATCCTCCGAAGATCTTCCCGAAATTCCGGCAGAATAGTAGGCTCTGAGAGCAAAGATTGACATTTAGTTATGCGGACGTGGCGGAATTGGTAGACGCGCCAGCTTGAGGGGCTG
>JBMZST010000216.1:0-3500 GCA_049623265.1 Porticoccaceae bacterium | reverse complement strand
GGAATTAGCATCACTTCCCAGAACAGGAAAAACAGAAACAGGTCCAGGGCCATAAACACGCCCAGCACACCAGCTAATGTCCACAGCAGATTGGCCTCAAAAAAGCCCTGCTTAACCAAAATATCTGTCCATGAGGCACTGACCGCTATAACGCCCAATACCAGCGTCAGCAGCACCATTAATAGACTAACCCCGTCTAGGGCCAACTCAATACTGATGCCAAAGGCGGGAATCCATTGCGCCTTAAAATGCATAAGCCAGGTGCTGGGGTCGTTGGGCATGGGTGCCTGTAAATGGCCGAGCGATGGCATACCCCAGAGCTCGGAGAGCAGATAGGCCAGGTCGAGCAAGATAACGACCAGCGCTACCCGGCGCGGCATATTTTCGCCAGCTCGCTCAGACAGCATGGCAATGACACCGCCCAGCAGTAATATCAGGATCAGGTTGACCATTACCATTAGAGGGCCTCCGCTGGAATCTGCAGTGCCAGGGTCAGCACAAGAATTAAACCAAACACCATGCTGGCGATATACCAGCGCATGCGCCCGGTTTGCGACTCTGCAAGCCAGTGGTTAAAGGTTTGATTTATCGCCACAATCAGGCCGTAAATAGCATCTATGGGCTCATTAACCATAATCCCGGACAGGCGATAATAGGGCCGCACAAAAACTCGGTCATAGAGCCAGTCTATGCCCCAGCCACTGTGCCAGAAACGACGCAGCGCCTGGCCCACTGAGGAGTTAACCAAACCATCGACTTTTAACTGACCACTGTGGAATATCAGATAGGACAGTAACAGACCCACCAGTGGCACCGAGATAGATACAGCCTCCACCCAATAAGCCGGGTGCTTATCGCTGACCGCCGGGAACACATCGGCGACCGGCAGCGTAAAGTAGCCACCCACCATCGCCAGAGCACAGAGCAGCACAAGAGGTATCCCCATGCGCCACCCTGTGTCGCCCTCTGGTTGAGTTTTGGCCTCACCAAAGAACACCACAAATACCAGCCTAAAGCTGTAAATAGCTGTTAGCAATGCACCCAACAACCCGCCCAACCACAGCCAGGGGCCGGCATCGGGCAGCATATAGGCCTGCAATAGAATCTGATCCTTACTAAAGAAGCCAGAGGTCATAGGCAGCGCTGCCAGGGCTGCAGAGCCAATAATAAAGCTCCAGAAGGTCACCGGCATCTTGGTGCGCAGCCCTCCCATTTTGAAAATATCATGCTCGTGATGCAGGTAATGGATAATGGCACCGGAGCCCAAAAACAGCAGCGCCTTAAAGAAGGCATGGGTCATCAGATGGAAGATACCAGCGGTCCAGGCACCCACCCCCAACGCAAGGAACATATAACCTATTTGGCTGATCGTCGAATAGGCCAGAATCCGCTTGATATCCGACTGCATCAGCGCAGTAAACGCGGCCATCAGTGAGGTTGCCAGACCCACCAGCGCGACAATCATCATCGCAGTGGGTGCCAATATAAAGAGACCATAAGTTCGTGCTATCAGATAGACACCGGCAGTGACCATGGTAGCCGCATGAATCAGCGCACTCACCGGTGTAGGGCCCGCCATAGCATCCGGTAACCAGGTGTGCAGTGGCAGCTGCGCCGACTTGCCCACAGCGCCACCAAGCAATAACAAGCAGGCGATCAATGGTAGTGTGTCCCCCACCTGCCACTGCTGTTCCGCCGCCCCCATCATTCCCTGAATATTCAAGGTGCCCAGTTCGGTAAACAGCAGCAACAGCCCGAGGGCCATAGCGGTGTCACCAATACGGGTGACTACAAAGGCCTTGCGAGCCGCCTGACCATTGGCACTGTTCTGGTACCAGAAGCCGACTAACAGATAACTGCAGACGCCCACGCCTTCCCAGCCTAGGTAGAGCAGCAATAGATTATCTGCCATTACCAGTACCAACATGGCCGCCACAAACATATTCAAATAGGCGAAGTAGCGTGCGTAACTGGTATCCTCTTCCATAAATTCCGTGGAAAACAGATGAATCAAAAAGCCAACGCCGGTAATCACCGACATCATTACCAGGGTTAACCCATCAAAGTAGAAGGCAATGCCCGGGCTAAAATTACCCACCTGCATCCAGGTCCAGAGCGTTAACTGCACGGGTTCCGGATTGGTCAGAAACTCCATGCCAACCAATAATGTCATCACTGCTGCTATGCCCACAGAGGACACTCCCAACAGACCTATTAAGAGCCTTGGCAATGATCCGGAGCCAAGTATCAATAGAATTGAGCTTAGAAGTGGAATCAGCGGCACCAACCAGACCATATCAGTCATGTTTAACCCCTCATCCTATCGGCACTGTCCATATCAAGCGTTTTAAACCGCCTCTGGACTTGCAATACCAGACCCAAGCCTACCGCCACTTCCGCCGCGGCCACAGTTAGGATCAACATAAAGATAATCTGCCCATCGGGCTGCCCCCAATGGGCACCAGCGGCAACAAAGGCCAGCGCCGCCGCATTGAGCATGACTTCGAGGGACATCAGAATAAAGATGATATTGCGTCGGATCATAAGCCCGAGCATGCCGATACTAAACAGCAATGTGGACACCAGTAAAATATGATTGAGAGGGATATTCAGTCCTTCCATGCTCTACTCCTCCCGCTCTAGATATCGACGCCCCAGGTGGAAGGAGCCCACCAGGCCTGCCAGCAATAACATAGCGGCGATCTCAACAGCCAACACATAGGGCCCGAATAGCGCCAACCCAACCTCTTTTGCACTCACTGCTCGGGTGGAAATAGGTCCTTCGATGGAAGAGATCATATACAGCAGCTCTGCAAACAGCAGCAGCGACAGCAATGTGGGGCCGGCCCAGATTTTGGGTTGCAGCAGCCCCCGCTCCCGCGCATCGCCCTCCTCTCCCAGGTTAAGCATCATGATTACAAAGACAAACAGCACCATAATGGCGCCGGCGTAGATTACTATTTCCAGGGCGGCGGCAAAGGGTGCGCCAATCAAGAAGAAGATAACGGCTACAGCCAGCAGGGAGACGATTAGGTAGATCAGGGCATGGATGGCATTGGCTCTGGTCATGGCCAGTACCGTGGCTACTAGGGCTATGGTGGCGGCTATGTAGAAGAGGGTTATCTCAAGCATGGCTTGAATCCTGTTTGGGCTTGGTGTGGGTTGGTAATGGGGGCAGCATGGTTCTAGGGTCTGCTCCGGTGACGCGCTGTGAATACGTCCGTGTAAGCTCGGGGCCAGCATCCCTGCTGGCCACGGTCACCGGAGCAAAACCCAGAACCATGCCCTTAATTTCCGCAGTAAACTGGGACAGTTTTTTAGAAGAACGGACTAGAAGTTGCGTTACTTTAGGCAAAGCCATTGCCAATACAGCAGACTCAAGTACAGCCACCGAAACCAAGGGTGTGGGGTTTATAGCCCTTTCTGTGGCCGTGGCCATCAGGGATGCTGGCCTCGAGTCTACAGGGACGCTGCACATGGACGTGCGAGTGTCGCGGGAG
>JBMZST010000215.1:0-3525 GCA_049623265.1 Porticoccaceae bacterium | reverse complement strand
CCCCGGGCTGGGACAACCTATTGAAGGCAGCCGGCACTGAGCCAGACAAGGTCAGGCTGCTGGATGAATCTGGCATGCTGATTGTTAAGCCAGAGGAGAAAAAGCAGTACGACAGGTTTCGTCATCGCATTATGTTCCCGATCCGCGACCAGCGCGGCCGCACTATCGGCTTTGGTGGCCGCGTACTCGACGACAGCACCCCAAAATATCTCAACAGTCCCGAGACACCGGTTTTTCACAAGGGGCGGGAACTCTATGGTCTGTATGAAGCACGGCAGGCGCTGAGGGAAATACCCTGCCTGATCATGGTAGAGGGCTATATGGATGTGATTGCCCTGGCTCAGTACGGCATCCACAACGCAGTGGCTACCCTAGGCACCGCCCTGACCGAAAATCATCTACAGAAGCTATTCCGCTATACCTCGGAGCTGGTCTTTTGCTTTGATGGTGACAGCGCCGGAGTGCGTGCTGCTGGCCGCTCGCTGGAAATTGCCCTGCCCGAAATGCGTGACGGTGTGTCGGCCAAGTTCCTATTTCTGCCCGACGGTGAAGACCCGGATAGCATGGTGCGCAAACTGGGTGCAGATGAGTTTCAAAAGCAGGTGACGGCAGCAACGCCTTTATCAGAATTTCTTTTTGAGCAGCTGAGTGAAGGCATAGATACCAGCACCGCCGATGGCAAGGCGCGTCTCAGTAAAGTCTGCGCACCTCAAATTAATCGTATTCCCCAGGGTGTTTTCCGCCAGCTGATGCTTGAGGAACTGTCCAGGCGCACTGGTATCAGTGCCGATAACCTGCGTGACTATGTGGCCAGCCACAAGCCCCCCGAGCAGCGAACTGCGGTACAGCCTAACGCTGTGCCCGCCCCGCCACCGCAGGGGCAGCAGGACCCTGGAATCTACGACGAACCTATGGAAACTCGCGGCGACCTGGACTATGAACCATTTCCCGATCTGGTAGCAGAACGCAGCTCTAAAATCCGGCTGGCGCCGATTAAATTTCTTACCGCACTGCTGATAAACCACCCTAGCCTGGCAGAGCATGTGGAAGATATCAGCCTACTCGATGGCAGCGCCGACTCCGATATTGCGCTGTTTCTACGCGTGCTAAAGGTGGTGAGAGACAATCCCCATTACAAACCCTCCCATATCTTTGCCTACTGGCTGGGTACTCATGGCAACCAGGACGAGACCAAAGTACTGCAGTCACTGGCCGCCAGTGAGCTCTATCACCCTCCCAAGGGTACTGGCAGAGATGACCATCAGGAATTTTGCGACACCTTAAAGCATGTTACCCAGAGTGCTTTCGAAGCCCTGCCAGCCGCCAATAAAGCGGCGCATTTGCTGAGTCGCCAAACCCTGAACGAACGGGAAATTAAGCAGCTGCATAAAATACGCCTGCAGCTGGGGGAAGACCCCCAGTCAGTCGAGTTAAAAAACAAGATAAAACAACGACTTGTGGTCTAAGATAAGAAAAAGAAAATAAGCCAAATAAACTCCAAATTCTCTGGGACAACGGCCTATTAATTGGATATAATTGCGCGCTATTTTTTGGCGTCCCACTACAGAAAAAGTACCTATGAGCGAAAACATCCAGAAGCAACAGTCCGGCATTAAAGATTTAATCGCCAAAGGTAGAGAACAGGGATATCTCACCTACGCTGAAGTCAACGACCATCTCCCAGAGGATATTGCCGACCCGGAGCAGGTCGAAGACATTATCCAGATGATCAATGATATGGGCATCACCGTTTTTGAAACGGCCCCAGATGCCGAGTCTCTGTTGATGATATCTGGCGACAACACACCAGATGAAGTAGCTGCAGCCGAAGCTGCTGCAGCGCTGGCCTCCGTAGAATCTGAGCAGCATAGAACCACAGATCCTGTGCGCATGTATATGCGTGAAATGGGCTCTGTTGAACTGCTCACCCGCGAGGGCGAGATTGAAATTGCCAAGCGAATCGAAGAGGGCACCAGAGAACTGATGTCTGCGGTCTCGGACTGGCCCAGCACTGTGGCTACCGTGATTGCTGAGTGGGACAACGTGTTAGCCGGCGAGCGCAAGCTGACCGATATTATCAGCGGCTACCTAAACCCGATGGAGCACGTGCCCTCCGCTCTGGCCCAGCAGCAGGCTGCCGAAGCCGCAGAAGCTGAAAAGCTCGCCAACGGTGAGACACTGGACGACGATGAAGACGAAGAGGAGGAGCACGAAGGCGGCCTGGACCCCGAAGAGGCTCAGGAGCGTTTCGAAGCTATTCGCGCCCAGCTGAAGAAAACCGATGCCTCTATCGCCCGCTACGGCCGTACCGGTAATGCGTCGATCAAGAATCTTCAGGATCTGGCAGATCTGTTTAAGTATCTCAAATTGACACCACGCCAGTTCGACCCCCTGATTGCTATGGTGCGAGATGCTGTAGAAAGAATTCGTGCGGAAGAGCGCAATATCATGAAGCTGTGTATCCGCTACGCGAAGATGCCGCGCAAAGACTTTATTAAAGCCTTCCCAGGTAATGAGACTAATCTCAAGTGGACTGGCAAGTTGATTAAGGCCAACGACCCCTGGTCAGCCGGCATTGAGAACCAGGAAGTTGAAATTGTAAGAGCCCAGCGCAAGCTAGCGCAGGTTGAAGAAGAGAGTGGCCTGAGCATTTTGGCCATCAAGGACATCAATCGTCGTCTGACTATTGGTGAAGCCATGGCCCGTCGCGCCAAGAAAGAGATGGTTGAAGCCAACTTACGACTGGTAATATCTATTGCCAAGAAATACACCAACCGTGGTTTGCAGTTCCTAGATCTGATTCAGGAAGGCAATATTGGCTTGATGAAAGCGGTTGATAAGTTTGAATACCGACGCGGCTACAAATTCTCGACCTACGCCACCTGGTGGATTCGTCAGGCGATTACCCGCTCGATTGCCGATCAGGCACGCACCATACGTATTCCCGTGCATATGATTGAAACTATTAACAAACTCAATCGCATCTCGCGTCAAATGCTGCAAGAAATGGGCCGCGAACCCAGCCCTGAAGAATTGGCAGAACGCATGGAAATGCCTGAAGATAAAATTCGCAAAGTCCTCAAAATCGCCAAAGAGCCTATCTCTATGGAGACCCCCATTGGTGAAGATGAAGATGCCAGTATCGGCGATCTGATTGAAGATACTACCATTGCCCTGCCAGTGGATGAGGCAACCAAGCACAACCTAACGGAATCCACCCGCGGTGTGCTGGGCAGTCTGACCGCCCGCGAGGCCAAGGTACTCCGTATGCGTTTTGGTATTGATATGAACACTGACCACACGCTGGAAGAAGTCGGCAAGCAATTTGATGTGACCCGCGAGCGAATCCGTCAGATTGAAGCCAAGGCATTGCGCAAGCTGCGCCACCCGACGCGCTCGGATCACCTGCGCAGCTTTATTGACGAGTAAAGCAAGTACGTGATGCCGCCTGGCGGCAAAAACATAAGTTAAAGGGCCCATAGCTCAGTTGGTTAGAGCAGTCGACTCATAATCGATTGGTCGTAG
>JBMZST010000214.1:0-3531 GCA_049623265.1 Porticoccaceae bacterium | reverse complement strand
CGGCAGTTCCTGTTTGTACATCAGTACACAGGAGGGAATGGGGGCAATCAGGTCATAGCCTTGATCTACCAACTCGGCCAGTACCGGAATATTGGCCTCTTTAAGCTTGGCTACGGCCTGTAAATCGCCGAGCTCCAACTTGGGCATGCCACAGCACTGTTCTTTGGGCACCAGATCAATCTGAATCCCGTTGTGGCTAAACACCTGGTGGAAGTCTTCGCCCAGATGAGGGCTGTTGTAGTTGCCATAGCAGGTGACATAGAGCGCCACTTTGCCTTTGGTATTGCCTGCGGCCACTGGTTCGATGTCTGCTTTCGCCTTGGCCAGTGGCGCCACGCGCTTGCGCATGGTTTGACTGTGGTACTCCGGCACCGGCGCCTGGTGATGCACACCAAAACCTTTGTCCAGGGCTTTGCGGAATGTATTGTTCTTATTGAGTGCATTGACCGTGATATCCACCAGCGGGATGCTGGCCAATTTGCCCACAGTATCTGTGCTGGTGAGTAGCTTGTCTCTGGTGGAGGCGCCGACTTTGGTGAACTTCACCGCTTTCGCGCGCAGCATCAGATGGGGAAAATCTACATTCCACTCATGGGGTGGAGTGTAGGGACACTTGGTCATGTAGCACATATCGCACATGTAGCACTGGTCTGACACTTTGACATAGTCAGCCTTATCCACACCATCAACTTCGAAGGTATCGGATTCATCGACCAGATCGAATAGAGTGGGAAAGGCATCGCACAGACTGACACAGCGACGACAACCGTGGCAGATATCAAAAACCCGCTCTAGTTCACTGTTGAGGCTGTCTTCATTATAAAAATCGTCTGACTGCCAATCCAACGGATGGCGAGTCGGTGCTTGCAGATTTCCTTCGCGGTGCGCCATAGGGTCTCTCCAATTTTTAGCCAATAAAAATCTGGGGCAAAAAATTCACCCCAGATTTCCACTGTGCAAAACGTTGAACCGCGATTTAGTCGTCTAAAGTGTCCAGCGCTTTCTGGAAACGGTTGGCGTGACTGCGCTCAGCCTTGGCCAATGTTTCAAACCAGTCGGCTACTTCATCGAAGCCTTCTTCTCGGGCTGTTTTAGCCATACCTGGGTACATGTCGGTGTACTCGTGAGTCTCACCAGCAATGGCGCTCTCCAGATTAGCTTTGGTGCTGCCGAAAGGCATTCCCGTGGCTGGATCGCCCGTCTCTTCAAGGTATTCAAGGTGACCGTGGGCATGACCGGTTTCACCCTCTGCGGTAGAGCGGAACACGGCTGCTACGTCGTTGTAGCCTTCCACATCAGCTTTTGAGGCAAAGTAAAGATATCGGCGGTTAGCCTGTGACTCACCGGCAAAAGCGGCTTTTAAACTCTCTTCGGTTTTTGATCCTGCTAATGACATGTCAAAACTCCTTTGGTTAATTATTCTATTACCAGCTTTTAGCCCCACAAAAAGTAGGGATGCTTCAGTTTAGGATAGTTTTTTATCTAGGGTCTAATAGTTTTAGCTCATGGTGACGATAAATTTGTCATTAACTTAGTTACGTCAGGGCGGCGCTGCGCAGATCAACCAGGTTTCGACTGCCGGTCAGAAACATAGCCCAGCGCAATTGGTCCTGCAGTATGGTGATTTGTTCTACAACAGCTTCGGTGGAGTCCAGTGCGGGGGCTAAAAAAGGCTGGGCCAGGGCAGCCATCTGTGCCCCCAGTCGTATGCAGCGGGCTATATCCAGGCCGTGGCGCACGCCGCCGGCACCAATCAGATTGAGCGTTGGGCAGGCGCTGTGTACAGCAGGCAGTAATTCAACAGTGTCCATACCCCAGTCAATAAAGGGTTCGGCAACACGCCGCTCGCGCTCAGACGGATTGCGGTCCAGCTCAATACTGGCCCAACTGGTACCGCCGCGACCGGCCACTTCTATGTAGGAGACACCTGCCTCTGCCAGCTTTTTGGCCG
The DNA here is from genome assembly GCA_049623265.1 of Porticoccaceae bacterium. GTDB lineage: Bacteria > Pseudomonadota > Gammaproteobacteria > Pseudomonadales > Porticoccaceae > HTCC2207. The sequence goes on along the minus strand of JBMZST010000214.1, from coordinate 1,580 downwards.
CTCCGGGACCAATGCCCGCGCCGACCTCTTTGACGATAACCGGTACCTCGAGTTTGGCGACAGTATTCTCAATCGCCTCCAGCACCATATTCCAATCTCTGTCACCATTGGGCTGCACTAGCTCCTGCAGTGGGTTGAGATGGACGACCAGGGCATCGGCCTGGATCGCATCTACGGCTCTGCGTGCCAGATCCAGACCCTGCTGTTGTAGCTGGGTGGCACCTAAATTACCAAGCAGTATGGCTTTGGGTGCCCAGAGCCGCGCATTTTGCGCTGTGCCCTGCTCCAGTGCCGCTCTCTGAGAGCCCAGGGCCATCGGAATCTTACAGGCCTGGGCTGCCTCGGCGAGGTGTCGATTAATTAGTTCACCATTCTCACAGCCACCGGTCATGGCGCCAATCATAATGGGCGCCGCCACCGACTGGCTGAGGAACTGACAGCTATGGTTAATCTCCTCCAAAGCCATTTCAGGCAGGGGATTGGGTTCAAAGCGCAGACGATCAAATCCAGCACCCCGGGATGATTGGTGGCTTTCTTTCAGGGCCAGGGCTATATGGTCGATCTTGCGATCACCGATCTGATTGCTGTCACTCATAACAGCGCCTCGTTTTTATGATTTTTTCTATCCGCATAGTCGACCAGTAGCATATGGGGCAGCGTAAGTGCCGCCAAGCCAATAAAGGTTAACTGTATCAGTGTTGATACCACCGAGCCCTGTAAATAATAAAAAATTAACCCGGCGCTGGCCCAGGCCATTGCGCTGTAGACTAGTGCTTCGCGAGCGCTGCGACTGCGCTCAGGGGCATCCAAGCTATGCCAGAGACGCAGCATATGACCGCGACTGTGCCAGAGGCAAAAATACAGGGCAAAGCTGATCAGCGGCGGCAGTAGAGCCGCCAGGCCGAGCAGTAGTAACAGGCTGAGCAGGCTCTTGCGATACTGGGGGTGGCGATAGGAAAAACCGCAATACATAATCAGACTGATTATCCAGGGGATAGCGAGCCAATTTAGAGCCTGCATTATCAGCGGAGCGCTGGCCGGCCCTACCAGCAGCGCAAAGATGGGTTCCACGGCAGCGGCTTGCAGATTGGGGATACCAATGCACACCAGTCCGCCATGGGCTATGCGGGGCAACCAGTGACTGCCTGTATCGGCGATATCACTGGCACCAAAATGCTGGGCCGAAATCAGTAAAAACAGTGCCAAACTGGGAAGAGGAAATAGCCACCACAGCAGCGCGACCAGTGCTGCCAGTCCTAGGTAGGCCAGATGGAATAAGACCCAGGACACCAACCCAGGTGACCAGCCAACGCGCCGGGCAATAGCACCATCCAGGCCGCCGTGGGGCACACCCAGCAACAGTACAGCACCTATGGCGACAAAGTCCCAGCTGGTCATGGGCGCAGTACCTGCCGGATAAACGGCATTTTAGGCATAGCCAGTATCACTCTGGCCCAGTCCAATAGGGTTGCAGTCCCCAACATAAAGCGCGCAAAACCATTGCCGTCCAGTGCTCTGGCGGTGCGCATCATAATAGAGGGTCCCAGCTCGGGCTGAGCGACCAAGACGGCGTTAAAAAT
>JBMZST010000213.1:0-3532 GCA_049623265.1 Porticoccaceae bacterium | reverse complement strand
GCCATATGTTTGGTGGTAAGACTCATCAGGTGGCTATTGATCTGGCAGATAGACTCGCCGATATGATTCCTATGAAAGATGCGGTTTTGTCCTTCGGTAATTCTGGCAGCGATGCCAATGATACCCATGTCAAACTGCTGCGCTACTACCACGAGGCCATAGGCAAGCCGGAGCGCCGCAAAATTATTGCCCGCGAGCGTTCCTACCATGGTGTCACTGTGGCGGCTGCGTCACTGACCGGTCTGCCGGTGACTCAGAATCACTTCGATCTACCTGTGGATGCCCTAGGTATTCTGCGCACCGACCATCCCCATTACTACCGTGGTAAACAGGGTGATGAATCTGAAGCCGAGTTTGTGGATCGTATTGTGGGTAATCTTGAGGCCATGATTGTGCGCGAGGGGCCAGAAACTATTGCCGCCTTTATTGCTGAGCCTATTACCGGTGCCAGCGGCGTGATTGTGCCTCCAGAGGGCTACTACCAGAAGGTACAGGGGGTGCTTGATCGCTACGGCATTATGTTTTGGGCCGATGAGGTCATTACTGGTTTTGGCCGCACCGGCAATGATTTTGGTTGTACCACAATGGGTATTGAGTCCCCGGATATGATGACCTTTGCCAAACAGCTATCCTCGGCCTATATGCCGATTAGCGCCTCTGCTATTCGCCGCGAGATGTACGATGCCATGATTGAGCAGAGTGCCAATGCCGGGGCCTTTGGTCACGGCTACACCTATTCTGGCCATCCGGTGGCCTGTGCTGTGGCTCACAAGACCCTGGAAATCTATCAGCGCGATCAGATATTTGAAAAAGCGGCGGAGACTGGCGCCTATTTGCAGAAGCGGTTGGCGGAATTTGCCGATCATCCGCTGGTGGGTGAGGTGCGTGGCAGTGGCTTAATTGGTGCTCTGGAGTTAGTGGCCAATAAAGACACCGGCGAGCCCTTTGTCGGCGGTACAGTCGGAGGTTATGCCCAGAAAATGGCGCAGGACAATGGCCTGCTGATTCGCACTGTGGCTGGCTCCTGTCTGGGTTTCTGCCCGCCGCTGATTATTACCCATGAGCAGATTGATGAAATGATCGATAAGGTGGCTCCAGCACTGGATGCAACGCTAGATTATTGCCAAAAAGAACAATTGCTCAGCTAGGTATTACAGCCCAATAATGGATTTAATTGCCTGATAACTGGGCTTTAGATGCCCGTACATCTTTTTGTACACCTGATTGTAGAGCTCATTGTATATCTGCTGGTTAGCAGGTGTTGGCTCAAAGCGGTCGGCCACATGGGTCATAAGATTCACGGCGGTCTCAAAGTCCGGATGAGTGCCAGTGCCAACGGCGGTGGCAATAGCAGCGCCCAGACCAGAAGCCTCGTAGGTATGAGGGCGCTCTACCGGCATACCGAAAATATCGGCGGTAATCTGCATAATCTGATCACTCTGGGAACCGCCGCCCGAGACCACCAGTCGGCTCAGAGATTTACCACTGCGTTTTTCGAGCAGTTCCTTGCCTTCGCGCAGGGCATAGGTAAGCCCCTCAATCATAGCTCGGTACATATGGGCTCTGGTGTGCACATCGCTAAAACCTACAATGGCACCCTTGGCCTCTGGCCCTGCGTTGTTGGTTCCTGTGCCCCAGTAGGGCTGCAATGTCAGCCCCATTGAGCCCGCGGGTACAGCCTTTAAAAGTTCATCAAACAGGGTCTCTGGAGCAACCCCAGACTTCTCAGCCAGGGTTTGTTCGTGCAGGCCAAACTGCTGCTTAAACCAGTTGACCATCCAGTAACCGCGCTCGACCATGACTTCCACATTAAAGGAGCCAGGGATCACGCCGGGGTAGGCTGGGTGATAGGCAATCGCCTCCAGATATTTGTCACTGGTAATATTCAGGGTAGCCATGGTGCCATAGCTGAGGCTGCCGGTTTCTGTATCCAGGCAACCGGTACCCAGAACCTCGCAGGCTTTATCGGAGCCACTGGAAATTACCGGTAGGCCGGCAGGAATTCCAGTTTGCAGGGCCGCTTCTGGCGTTATATGGCCTAGTATTTCTCCTGCGGGTTTTAACTCGGGAAGCATCTCAGCGGTAATGGGAACCGCCCGCCACTTCCAGTCTGAGGCGGCAGCCCAGTCAAGTTGCTTAAAATCAAAGGGGACATAGCCCACCTGGCTGGCAACGGCATCTCTGTACTCCCCGGTGAGCCGATAGGTTTGATAGCCGGATAGCAATAGAAATTTATCCACCTTGGCCCAGAGCTCTGGCTCTTCCTGAGCCATCCAGCTGGCCTCTGCCTGCTGGTGAACCTGATCGACAAAACCTTTGGCCTTAACCAGTTTCATCAGGGCAGATTCAAGGGCACCAAGCTGGGGCTGGGTATCGACCTGGCGCTGGTCCATATAGGTGATAGCGGGACGCAGAGGTTGATTGTTGGCATCCATGGCCACAGCAGTAGCACGCTGGGTAGTGATAGAGACACCGCGGATTTCTTCGAGCGGGAAATTGAGGCTGGGCCATAGCTGTTGGCAGGCCTCGCACAATGAGGACCAAAAATACTCTGCTTTCTGTTCTGCCCAGCCCGGCTGAGTCGAAAAATAGGGCTCTATAGCCACCTTGCTCTTGGCCACTAGGCTGCCAGCCTGGTCAAAGATCATGGCACGAACGCTCTGGGTGCCATTGTCTATGGCGAGAAAATAGGCCGGTTTACTCATAACTGCCACCGTTTTTATTATGGGTTTTGTGGGTTATTTTTCGTAGTCAGGAAAATAGTAGAAGCGTTGCCAAATTGCCTTATAGCGACTGAGTTCAGACTGCCATTGCTCTTCGCTCCAACCCAGTTCTGTCTGACAGATTTCCCTGACTGGGACAAATATCTCCGCCCCGCCATCCGCCAGGCACAGTCCCAGCCTGGTGCGCCGCAGTAACAGATCATCCAGGTGCTGCACCTGCTCATGGCGAGCTGCCCAGCGGCATTCCGCCAGGCAAAATTCGGTGTCGCCAATCGGTTGCTGCTCTTCAGGACTGGCCGTCGCCAAAATAGTTTTGGCACTGTCTCCGTAGCGCCCCAGCAGACGCTGCCCCCAGGCCGGGTTATCTGGCACCAATGCTGCCGCCTCAATGGTTGGGGTACTGAACACCAGATCGCTGTTAAAGGGTTTGGCCTCGGGCAGTCTATCTGCGGCCGCTTGGATGCCATCCAAAGCGATCAGTCGAAAGGTGGTGAGCTTGCCGCCACTGAGGGTAATCAAGCCATTGTCTGACCAGGTGGCATGATCGCGGCGCTCTTTTGAGGGGTCTTTAGATTCCTCTGATCCTATTACTGGGCGCACCCCAGCCCAGGTGGAGATTACCTGGTCTCGGGACAGCGGACTCTGAGGGAACAGTGCATTGTAGCCATCGAGCAAATACTGAGTTTCCTCGGGCGATATGCTGGCCTCAATATCCAAATCCTCACTGTGGTCCAGATCTGTGGTGCCTATAACGGTGGTGCCCTCCCAGGGGTAGACATAGACGCCACGTTTATCCTGGGGGTGCAGCG
>JBMZST010000212.1:0-3564 GCA_049623265.1 Porticoccaceae bacterium | reverse complement strand
TGCGTGGCAAAACAATTATGCCCGGCATTATTGATATCCACGCCCACTGGCAGCCCAAGCGCTCGGTGCTGGATCTTGAGGATCACAATGCTTTTGCCAATCTGGCCTATGGTGTCACTGCTATTCGCGACCCGCAGTCACTGACGGATGATATCTTCGCCTACAGTGATGCCAGAGAGACTGGCGATATGATTGGCCCGAGAATATTTTCCACTGGGCGAGGCATATTTTTCTTTAATAACTTCCAGTCCTATAAGCAGGTCTATGCGGTACTGGAACGCTACAAAAAGAAATACCGCACCCATCTAATCAAGTCCTATCTGCCCGGTAGTCGCCAGGTACGCCAATGGGTCATTCGTGCCTGTCGGGAACTTGGTCTTATCGTCACTGCAGAAGGCGGCTCCGACGCAAAAATGAATATTACCTTTGCTCTGGACGGTTTTAGCGGTACCGAACATGCGGTACCCATCGTGCCGCTACACAAGGATATTATTCAACTGTATGGCCAATCCGGCATTAGCTATACACCGACGCTACTGGTCAGTTTTGGTGGCCCCTTTGCCGTCAATCACTTTATTAATAACCAGATTGGGCTACAAGATAAAAAGCTCCATCACTTTATGCCGTCCCACCTTATTAAGCAGCGTATCGCCAAGGCCAGCTGGGTCAAACCAGAATTACATATCTTCGCGCAAGTGGCTCAGGGGGCGAAAGAGGTTCTCAGCGCTGGCGGTAATTTAGGCCTTGGTGGCCATGGCGAGATGCAAGGCTTACAGGTTCACTGGGAGATGTGGGCGCTGGCCGCTGGCGGCATGCGCAACCTCGATGTACTGCGTGTAGCAACAGTTGAAAGCGCCAAGGCTATTGGCTTGGACGCTGATATAGGTAGCATTAAAGCGGGCAAGCTAGCCGATCTGGTGGTGATGGATAGCAACCCACTAGAGGATATTACCCATACCAACAGTATCAGCCGCGTGATGGTTAACGGTACTTTATATAACGCCGACACACTTGCCCAACAGTGGCCGGAGACAAAAAACCTGCCGCCAACTTGGTGGCAGAACTAAGGACTTAACAGCCCATGAAAAAATCGCACTTTTCCCGCAACATTAGCCGCCGTGATTTCCTTAATGGTACCTCCATTGGTGTAGGCAGTATGCTGCTTGGTGTCGGGGCACCTAATGCTCTCTCATCTGCGCGAAGAAATGCCCCCGGCACCTCTCTCGGCCAAGACTGGTATGGCTATGGTGGGGTTGGCGATTACGCTCTATCTCACGGCAACACCCCAGAAGTGGTTAATACAGCGCATAGCCTTTGGGGCGGTGGCTTCAAACAGTTGGCCGACAACCCTGCAGTTGATGAAGAGGTTGATGTGGTAGTTGTCGGTGGCGGCATGGCCGGACTTGGCGCCGCTTGGCATTTTAAAAAACATGCCAAGCCTGGCCAGACCTGTCTACTGCTCGACAACCACCCAGTGTTTGGCGGCGTCGCTAAAGAAAATGAGTTCTCCGTTGATGGTGAAACCCTGATTGCTCCTCAGGGCGCCAACAGTTTTTTTCTGCCGCCCGAGGTCAGTGATCCTGAAGCGGTCAGCGGCGATGCGCGATATTACGCCGAGTTCAATATTCCGCGCGAGCTACATTTCCAGCCTTGGGCGGCTAATAAAAAGCCGCTGAACTTCTCTCGTGATAACTATCTTCACCTGTATTGGCTGGCAGAAAACAATGTTGATGTCGGCCATTTTTTCGCCACCAAGGACGGACAGCAGTTCGCCAAGAATATATGGCAAAACAATTTTGAAGGCACCCCTTACACCGAACAACAGCGCGACGCATTAAAGGCGTGGCGCAACGCTCGCCACGAGGGCCTACAAGATGACAGTGCCGCTCAATTTCTCGACAATATGTCGTACCGAGACTATATGCAGAAAACCTTCCCCTCTGCCATCGATGGTGCAGAGATAGAAGACCCCTTTCTGGCCGGCGCATTTGGCTTGGGTGGTGACGCAATTTCTGCCTGGGTGGCAAGAAGCGTGCTGATGCCGGGCACATTGTCACAACAGGCATTCGATCAGCCTTTACCAGAACGCTGTGCTTTTCCCGGCGGTAACTCTGGGTTTGCGCGCTATTTTTTAAAAAATATTATTCCCGACGCCATTGCAGGAAAATATCAGCTGGACGATATTATCACTGGCAAAATTAATGCCTCCGCAATGGATAAACAGGGTCAGCCCATACGCATAAGACTGGGCTCTACCGCTGTGAGTGTTGCCCATGAGAGCAGCCCTGAGAGCGCAGAGGCGGTGCGCATTGTCTATCAGCGGGACGGTCAAACATTCACTGTGCGCGCAAAATCGGTGGTTATGGCATCAGGTGGCTGGATTAATCGCCATGTTATCCAAGATCTACCGGCAGAGATTGATCAGGCCTATCAACAATTCAACCATGCTCCCTTTCTTGTCGCCAATGTGGCGGTGCGTAATTGGCGTTTCTTATACAAACTGGGGGTCACTGCCTGCCGCTGGAATGAAGGCTTTGGCTCGAGCTGCAATATCAAACAGTCTATGTTGGTTGGCCGGCATCAGCCCATGCTGGATCCCGACAAACCAGCGGTATTAAACTTTTATGTGCCTTTCCATCGGCCTGGCCTGCCTGTTAAAGCACAGGTAAGTGCTGGGCGAGCAGAACTCTTCGCCACCAGCTACGCTGACTATGAACAACAGATCATTATGCAGATGAACCGGTTGTTTGCCGCCAGCGGCTTTGTGCCAAAACGCGATATCAGTGGCATTATTTTAAATCGCTGGGGACATGCGTTTATCACGCCTGAACCCGGTTTTTTCTTTGATACCCCGAGCACAACAGCCCCGCGAAATATTGTTATGAAAGGGTATGGACGCATTGCTTTCGGTCATGGAGAACTTGAGGGATTCCAACACTGGGGGCCCGCAGCAGATCAGGGCAGACGCGCAATGACTGAAGCACTCAGCAACGCATAGTGGCAGTGGCCGTTTACAGTACTAACGACTAACAGGAATACAGTCATGCAACGAGGTGAATTCTCTTCCCGTCTGGCGTTTATTTTTGCCGCATCGGGCTCCGCGGTTGGCTTGGGCAATATCTGGGGCTTCCCCACCAATGCCGCTGAAAATGGTGGCGCTGCCTTTTTGCTGATGTACCTTATTCTGGCATTTTTACTGGCCTACCCCGCCATGATGGCTGAGTTAATTATTGGTCGCCACACGCGGTCCAATGCGGTCAGTGCACTGCAATCTATCTCCTCTGGAGGAACTGCAAAGACCGTCGGTAAGCTAACCGGTATTGGCAGCATGGTAACTGCGGGCCTGATCCTTAGTTTCTACAGTATTGTCGCAGGTTGGATGCTGGCCTTTATGCTCGAGCCATTAACCACGCTATTAGGCCTTGCCAATATTAGCCAATGGCTGACAGACTTTAGTTTGGTGCGCAATATTGGCTTTGCAGCGACCTTTATCCTGCTGACGATTTTGATTATAAGTGCGGGTGTTGAGCAGGGTATCGAGAAATGGTCGAGCCGTTTGATGCC
>JBMZST010000211.1:0-3570 GCA_049623265.1 Porticoccaceae bacterium | reverse complement strand
GCGCTGCTCGACGAGGTGGGCATTGTAGATCCGGAGCGCCGCTTTTCCAGCTACCCCCATGAGTTCTCTGGCGGTATGCGTCAGCGGGTCATGATTGCCATGGCGCTGATTAACGAGCCCCGCCTGCTGATCTGTGATGAGCCCACCACGGCGCTGGATGTGACCATTCAGGCGCAGATTTTGGAGCTGATCAAGAAGCTGCAGCAAAATCGCGATGTGGCCGTTATCTTTATCAGCCACGACCTGGGTGTGGTGGCCGGTATTGCCGATAAGATTTTGGTGATGTGCAACGGCGTTGCCATGGAGTCGGGCAGCACGGATGATATCTTCTACAAAACCCAAGACGACTATACCAAGCGTTTGCTCAATGCCATTCCCGAGGGCGCTAAGACCATGGAGAATCGAGCCCAGGCTCGCAACCCTCTGGTTGAGGTAAAGAATATTCGCACCTGGTTTAAAGATTATTCCGGCTCTAAAGTGATCACGGTAAAGGCCGTGGATGATGTCTCGCTAAAGATTAAGCGCGGCGAGATTCTGGGTCTGGTGGGCGAATCTGGCTCAGGCAAATCGACGCTGGGCCGCTCCATACTGCAACTGGTACCCACGCAGCAAGGCACAGTCACCTTTGACGGCACCGAATTAACCAGCCTGAGCCCAAAGCAAATGGTGCCCTGGCGCCGCCGTATGCAGATGATTTTTCAGGATCCCTATGCGTCGCTTAATCCACGGATGACGGTATTTGAAACCCTGGCTGAGCCTCTGCTGTACCACGGCATTGCCAACAAGACCAATATCACCGAGCAGGTGCAGGCACTGATGGACGATGTGGGCTTAGCGCGCGCACAGATGCGCAAGTACCCCCATGAGTTCTCTGGGGGTCAGCGTCAGCGCATTGCCATTGGCCGTGCCATTGCCACCAAGCCTGAGTTAATTATTGCTGATGAGCCGGTATCGGCGTTGGATGTGACTATTCAGGCGCAGATACTGGATCTAATTCTAAATCTGGTGGAACGCCATAATCTGACTATGATGTTTATTTCTCACGATCTGTCGGTGGTGCGTTATATCTCTGACCGGGTGATGGTGATGCATCATGGTGTGCTGGTGGAACAGGGAAATACGGAAACGCTTTGGGCCAAGCCTAAGAAGGCTTATACCAAGAATCTGTTGAAGGCGATTCCGGTGGCTGACCCCAGGTCTGAGAGGGCTCGGTTGTCTAGTTAGGTGGATTCTTTTCGGGCTCACCTACCCTAGGACCCTTCTAAGACACGACGTGAATACATCCCTGTAGTCTCGTGACCAGCATCCCTGCTGGTCACGGTCTTAGAAGGGTCCTAGGGTAGGTAAGCCCTAATATCCAGCGAGGTTTTTGTTATCTAAGTTGTGCACCTTGGCAAGAAGGTGCACAAAGCGTTTCAGGCATCCCTCTAAAAACCAAGAATTACGCTCGATACTTAAGCTTTCATATGCCCTCAGCCTTTCTAGACCGTGGCCAGCAGGGATGCTGGCCTCGAGCTTACAGGGACGACATACATGGATGTATTAGTGTCGCGAGAGGCAGGATGTCGGGAGCGGCCGTATTCACAGCGTGTCTAGAAAGGCTGAGGGCATATGGAAGCCTGTGCCGAACCAAAACCCTCCGCACACAGAGAGACCCTTCGCTGTGCTCAGGATGACAGTTGGATAGTGGCGTTAACTGCAGCTAATGCCAGTACCGCGGAGGCCGCAGTAGCCTGCTGGGTTCTTGGCTAGGTACTGCTGGTGGTATTCTTCGGCATAGAAGAACTCAGGAGCGGCCATAATCTCCGTGGTAATCTCACCGAAACCCAGGTCGGTCAGCTGCTTTTGTACCGACTTGGCAGAAGCCTGGGCAGCCTCTAGCTGTTCTGGGCTGGTGCAGTAAATCGCCGAGCGATACTGCGAGCCGCGATCATTGCCCTGGCGCATACCCTGGGTGGGGTCATGGGCCTCCCAAAACACCGCCAGTAATTTCTCGTAACTGATCAGTGTGGGATCAAACACCACCAACACCACCTCGGTGTGACCAGTCATACCAGTGCAGGTTTCTTCGTAAGTGGGGTTGGGTGTAAAACCACCGGCATAACCAACCGCAGAAGTCACTACACCGGGCTGCTGCCAAAAGCGACGCTCCGCGCCCCAGAAACAACCCATAGCAAAATAGGCTGTCTGCAAACCCTCGGCAAAGGGGCCGACAATGGGCTGACCATTGATAAAGTTAACGTTGTTAACCGCCATGGGCTCGCTGCGACCTGGAAGAGCCTCATCGGCTGTAGGCATTGTTGGAGTTTTAAAAAACATAATCCACCTACTTACTCTTACAGAGCGCCTAAACCCAATTCCAGGTCGGCTTTAATATCAACAATATCCTCAAGGCCCACAGCCACCCTAATCAAGCCATCGCTAATACCAGCCGCAGCTCTCGCCTCATCGGTCAGACGACCGTGAGTGGTGGTAGCCGGGTGCACTATGGTGGTTTTAGCATCACCCAGATTAGCTGTCAGCGAAAGCATTCGCGTATTGTCTATCACACGCCAGGCAGAGTCGCGGCCGCCCTCGACAACAAAGGAGACTACACCACCAAAATCTGACTGCTGCTTTTTAGCCAGAGCATGGCCAGGGTGAGTTTCCAGACCTGCGTAAAACACCTTGCTGACTTTGGGATGATCATTGAGCCAAGTGGCCAGATCGGCAGCATTGGCAGAATGCGCCTGCATACGAATACGTAAGGTCTCTAACCCTTTCAGGAAAACCCAGGCATTAAAGGGGCTCATGGTGGGACCAGCGGCGCGCAAAAAGCCGACCACCTGCTCCATCAATTCTGCACTGCCAACCACAGCGCCACCCAGGCAGCGGCCCTGACCATCAATATATTTAGTAGCGGAATGAACAACAATATCCGCACCCCAGTTAAGTGGCTTTTGCAGCACCGGCGTGCAGAAGCAGTTATCCACGACAAAGGTAGCACCAACTTGTTTGCTAAGAGAAGCCAGAGCCTCAAGATCAGCCACTTCAGATAACGGATTGGAGGGCGTTTCGCAAAAAAGCATTTTGGTATTGGGCTGCACCGCTGCCTGCCAAGCATCCAGATCAGCTAGTGGCACATAGCTAACTGACACACCAAACTTGGTGATATATTTGTCCATCATCACTCTGGTGCTACCGAAGACATCCTGCGAACAGACCACATGGTCGCCAGACTCCAGTAACGCCATAATCACACTGAGCGCAGCGGCCATGCCAGAGGCCGTAGCCACGCACTGCTCGCCCTCTTCCATCGCTGCCAGCCGCTGTTCAAAGGTGCGCACAGTGGGATTGGTGTAGCGAGAGTAGACATTGCCCTGCAGCTCATTGCTGAAGTATTTTGCTGCCATCTCGGCGCTTTCAAACACATAACTGGAGGTTAAAAACATAGCCTCTGCATGTTCATTTTCAGGGCTGCGCTGGTAACCGCTGCGAATAGCCAGAGTATCTTGCTGAAAGCTGTCTATATCCTTATCCATGATTTAATCCCAACTGGTTTTAAGTCACGCTGTTATTGTGAATACCAAT
>JBMZST010000210.1:0-3576 GCA_049623265.1 Porticoccaceae bacterium | reverse complement strand
GCAAAGGCCTGATTGACCGGGCACACCATATCGTAGCGACCGTGCACTATGGTTCCGGGGATATCCTTAAGTCTGTAGGCATTCTTGGTAAGCTGGTCGGGCTCTAAAAATGCTTTGTTAATGAAGTAGTGGGCCTCGATGCGAGCCATAGCCATGGCCATATGGGGGTTGGCAAAGTGGTCAACCAGGGCTTCATTGGCATGCAGCGTAGCGCAGCGGCCCTCCCACACAGACCAGGCTTTGGCGGCGGCCATACGCTCGATTTCATTCTCTCCAGTCAGGCGGGCGTAGTAGGCTGCCAGCATATCGCCGCGCTCGGCCTCTGGTATTACTTGCAGATACTGCTCCCAGTAGTCGGGAAAAACATGGCTGGCCCCCTGCTGATAAAACCACCGGATATCTTGATCTCGACACAGAAAGATACCGCGCAGAATCAGTCCGCGCACAAGATGAGGATATTGCTCGGCATAGGCCAGGCCCAGAGTAGAGCCCCAAGAGCCGCCAAATACCACCCAGCGATCAATACCCAGTTTGTGTCTAATGGTTTCTATATCCTCAATCAGCGCTGCAGTATGGTTGTCCTCCAGCCGGGCATGGGGCGTCGATTGCCCTGCACCCCGCTGGTCAAAGAGAATAATGCGATACTTGTCCGGATCGAAGAAGCAGCGGTCTGTGGTTCTGGTACCACCGCCTGGGCCGCCGTGGACAAAGAGTACGGGAATGCCTTCCGGATTGCCCGACTCCTCCACATAGAGCACATGGGGTGCTGTCACTTCTACACTGTGGGTCTGGTAGGGGCGAATAGCTGGAAATGCTTTTCTCATTAATCAGAATCCTTTAGCTGATAAGTCACTGTCTACAACGTTGTTTATCTCGGGCCTTGCCTAACCCTCTTGCCAAGCTCTAAGGCCGTCGGGTTAATATAGACAACATCGATGGGCTAGACTAGTTTTTAAACGGTTATTCTGTGCAGATCGCCGGAGGATGCATGACAGAGTTGATTCGCTGTACCTGGTGTGGCGACGATCCCCTTTATCAGGCCTACCATGACACTGAGTGGGGCCTGCCCTGCTATGACGATAAAAAGCTGTTTGAATTTGTGCTGCTCGAGGGTGCTCAGGCTGGTCTGTCTTGGATCACCATACTGCGCAAGCGCGAGGCCTACAGAAAAGCCTTTGCCGACTTTGAGGTAGCCAAAGTGGCCGCCTTTACCGAGCGAGATGTGGAGCGCTGTGTTCAGGATGCGGGCATAGTGCGCAATCGGCTAAAGATTAATAGCGCGATTTCCAATGCGCGCTGTTTTATGGAGATTCAGGCGGAATTTGGCAGTTTTGCCCAGTATTTTTGGGCCTATGTGGACGGTGAGCCGCTGGTCAATCACTGGCGTACCCAGGCCCAGATACCGGCATCTACTGAGCTGTCAGATAGGATTAGCAAAGACATGAAAAAGCGTGGCTTTAAATTTTTCGGCACCACTATCTGCTATGCCCATATGCAGGCCATGGGCCTGGTTAACGACCACACCATAGACTGTCACCGCCACAGAGACTGTCAGTGATCTCAGCCGACTACCACCATATCGCGACCCATGTGTTTAGCCTGATAAAGGCCGTTCTCTGCTGTGGACATCAGGTCATCGACACCGGTGCACTTATCGATTGAAGCCACGCCCACGCTGAGGGAAATCCGCAGCTTATCTCCCTGAGCCTGCATATCGATTTCAGTGGCTGTGGTGCGCAGACGCTCGGCGATATTGACGGCAGCCTCGGCATTGGCTGTGGGAAGCAGCACCATAAACTCATTGCCTCCCCAGCGCGCCACCACATCCTCATCTCGCAGGGGCTCAAGCAGCTTCTGACCCACAGCGTAGAGAATCTCATCGCCCACATCGTGGCCGTAGCGATCGTTGATAAATTTAAAATTATCCAGATCAGCCAGCAAAATTGAAAATGGCTGTTTACCCAGACGGTACTGTTGATACTTGGCGGCCAGACGACCCTCCATATTGTGGCGGTTGGGCAGTTGGGTCAGCACATCCTGATGGGCAATCTCGTCAACCCGAGACGACAGGTCTTTGTATTTGGTCAGGCTGTCAAATCGGGAGTGATTCATGGCCACGGCAAAGGCGGCGAGAATGGCGTAGGATGACAGAAAGCGCACTACCAGTGTATGGCTGTATTCCGGCACTGTCAGGGGCATAGCGCCGCCAAACATTATCCAGACGGCGGCAGCAAACAAGATAATTAGCATGGCGAGGCTATGGCGATGATCAAAGGCACCGACTAACACCGGTACCACTGTCAGGCACCACATCAGGGCGGTAGCATCTGAGGCGCCGAGCAAGAGATAAAAGAAACCAGTAAATAAGGTGCTGGCCAGCAGTATTCTCGCCAGCCGGTGCTGATCAAACAGGCTGAACAATCCCAGGGCGACGATTAATATGCCGGCAATGGCGAGATAAAAAGTTGCCAGGGTCATTTCACCCTGACGATAGGAGTAAAAGGCGAACATAATGGCGATAATTTCCTGAGCCATTAGTGAGAACGACAGAAAACCGCCGGTGGCTAGATCTTTATTATCCTTCTTGGACATAGGTCGACTTCCATGCACTATTCACTAAATAATAGTTCATAGTGCTCTGGAAATCGAAAATTTGACCCCTGGAGGTCAGGCTTATTTGGGTGCGCGTTTGCGCTGGGTTTCAGTCAACAGTTTCTTGCGCAGACGAATGCTCAGGGGAGTGACTTCGACCAGTTCGTCGTCTTCAATAAATTCTAGTGCCTGCTCAAGGGTGTGCTTGATTGGCGGCACCAGTGTCAGTGCTTCATCGGTACCCGAGGCGCGCACATTGGTAAGTTGCTTACCCTTGATCGGGTTGACCACAAGATCATTGCCCCTGCTGTGAATGCCAACGATTTGACCTTCGTAGACATCCACGGCATGCCCCAGGAATAAACGGCCTCGAGCCTGAATGTTGAAGAGTGCAAAGGCGGCTGTCTTGCCTTTTACCATGCTGACCAGAGCGCCATTTTGGCGGCTGTGGGTCTCGCCCTGCTTGACCGGACCATAATGATCAAAGACGCTGGTCATAATGCCTGAGCCAGAGGTCAGGGTGAGGAAGGCACCGCGGAAACCAATCAACCCGCGGGAGGGAATAATAAACTCAAGCCGCACGCGACCTTTGCCGTCTGGCTCCATATTGGTCATCTCGCCTTTGCGCATGCCCAGTTCTTCCATCACCGAACCCTGGTGCTGATCTTCCACATCGATTACCACCTGCTCATAGGGCTCCTGCACTTCGCCATCCACGACTTTGGTGACAACTTCCGGGCGTGAAACACCCATTTCAAACCCTTCCCGGCGCATGGTTTCGATCAGCACAGAGAGGTGCAGCTCGCCGCGGCCTGAAACAATAAATTTGTCCGGGGAGTCGCCCTGCTTAACCCGCAGTGCCACATTGTGAATCAACTCCTGATCAAGGCGGTCCTTAATATTTCTGGTGGTCACATACTTGCCTTCGAGGCCGGCAAAAGGCGAGTTATTAACAATAAAGGTCATGCTCACAGTGGGCTCATC
>JBMZST010000209.1:0-3604 GCA_049623265.1 Porticoccaceae bacterium | reverse complement strand
ATTGCCGATCAGCATCTGTTTATTCGCCCGGGCACCGATGCCTGGTTGCTGATGGCCATGCTCAATACCTTATTTGCCGAAGACCTGGTTAGCACCGGGCACCTGACAGATCTGTTGGTGGGTGTGGATCAGGTACGCAGTGCCTGCACGTCATTTACCCCAGAGCTTGCAGAGCAGCGCACCGGCGTAGCGGCGGAACAGATTCGTCAGCTGGCCAGAGATATGGCCAGTATCGAAGATGCAGTCTGCTATGGGCGCATGGGTGTCTCGGTTCAGGTCTATGGCACCCTCTGTCAGTGGGCCATTCAGATGATCAATATCCTCACCAGCTCAATGGATGTGCGCGGCGGCATGATCGCCTCGTCTCCAGCCTTTGGTTTTATCAAGCCAGGCGAGTCTGGTGCCGGGCACTTTGCCGCTTTCCACAGCCGGGTTAGTGGCCTGCCGGAATTTGCTGGCGAATTGCCGGCCACTGTAATGGCCGAAGAAATGTTAACTGAGGGAGAGGGGCAGATTCGAGGCCTGATCACTACAGCAGGCAATCCGGTGCTATCGGCCCCCAATGGCAATCAGATGGACCAGGCACTGGCCGGTCTCGACTTTATGGTATCCATTGATTTTTACATCAATGAAACCACCAGGCATGCAGATATTATTTTGCCGCCCACCAGTGCCCTGGAGCACGATCACTATGATCTGGCCTTCCATCGACTGGCGGTGCACAACACGGCGCGCTTTAATGAGGCTGTGTTTGAACCCGCCGAGGGCACCAAGCATGATTGGGAAATCTTTAATGAGCTTGGCCTGGCCGTTGCCGCCCGCAAAGGCATGGACGTCAAGCCTCTGCCATCTCCAGATAAGCTAATTGATATGGGTATCCAACGCGGTCCCTACAGTGCCGCCGCTGGTCACGATCTGGAGCTGACCCTGGATAAGATCAAACAGCACCCCCATGGCTTAGATATAGGCCCATTGCAGCCCAGCCTGCCTGAGCGACTCTGTACCTCCGACGGCAAGATTACCCTAATGTCCGACTATATCAGCGAGGATATTGTGCGCCTTGGCGCCGACCAGCAGACCACTGATAAGGATGAGCTGCTGTTAATTGGCCGCCGCCATATTCGCTCCAACAATAGCTGGATGCATAATTCTCACCGGCTGGTTAAAGGCAAGCCGCGCTGGCAGTTGCTGATGCACCCAGACGATCTGGCCGCCCATCAGTTGCAGGATCAGTCTCAGGTACGCATTCAGTCTCGGGTGGGCGAGGTGCAGACCCAGGTGGTTGCCAGCGATGAAGTTATGCCAGGAGTAGTGAGCTTGCCCCATGGCTGGGGACATAAGCGCGATGGTGTCAGCATGGAGATCGCGGCAGAGCAGGGCGGGGTAAGTTGTAATGACCTTACCGACGATAAACTGATCGACCAGGCCAGCGGCAATAGTGCCCTTAATGGTGTGCCGGTCAGGGTATTTGCAGTGCAGTAATATTTGCTTTGCCAATAGCCGCTGTTAACCAAAATAAAATATTAGGGTTGACAGCCTCAGCTCCGGGCTTATCATCGTCGCCTTAACCACAGATAACCCCGGAGTTTGGCCATGCAGCCTCAAGATGGATCTTCTATCCGCCACGACTGGACCAGAGAACAGGTTCTCAGTCTGTTTAACCAGCCTTTTAATGATCTGCTATTTGATGCCCAGGTGATGCATCGCCAACATTTTGACCCCAATCAGGTGCAGCTCAGCACCCTGCTGTCGATTAAGACCGGCGCCTGCCCCGAAGACTGCAAATACTGCCCCCAGAGTGCCCGCTACGACACCGGTTTGGAAAAAGAAAAGCTGCTGCAAATAGAGCAGGTTATCGAGGCCGCCAAAGTTGCCAAGGCCAGCGGCTCCAGCCGTTTCTGTATGGGCGCTGCCTGGCGCTCGCCCCATGATCGCGATATACCAGCCGTGGCAGAGATGATTCGCGAGGTAAAATCTCTGGGTCTGGAAACCTGCATGACATTGGGTATGCTCAGCGAAGATCAGTCCGACAAGCTGGCCGAGGCCGGTCTCGACTACTACAACCACAATCTGGACACCTCCAAAGAGTTCTATGGTGAGGTGATTACCACCAGAACCTATCAGGATCGCTTAAACACTCTGGCCAATGTGCGCAATGCCGGCATGAAAGTCTGTGCCGGGGGCATTGTGGGTATGGGCGAAGAGCAACAGGACCGCGCCGGCTTATTAATGGAGCTGGCCAATCTGCCGGTGCACCCGGAATCTGTGCCCATCAATATGCTGGTTAAAGTGGCTGGCACGCCGATGGCCAATGAGGCAGATCTGGACCCCTTTGAATTTATTCGCACCATCGCAGTGGCCCGACTGATGATGCCTAAATCCTATGTGCGGCTGTCAGCGGGACGGGAAGATATGAATGAGCAGATGCAGGCCATGGCATTTATGGCCGGCGCCAATAGCATTTTCTACTGCGATAAATTGCTTACAACCCCCAACCCAAAGGCAAATACTGATATGCAGTTATTGCAGCGTCTGGGAATAAAACCTGAGGAGTATCAGGCTGATAAAGACAGCCAACAGCAGGAAGATGACCTGCACCGGGCCATTAACGAGCATAAAAACGACGCGCTATTCTACAGAGCCAGCTAGCCCTGTATGAATAGTATGGATGCGATTCTCCAGGCTCAGCTCGATCAGCGGCACAAGCAGTTTCTCTACCGCCACAGAACCCATGTGGCATCTGGGTGCGACTCGGTGCTGCAGGTTGAGGGTAAATCCCTGGTTAACTTTTGCAGCAACGACTACCTGGGCCTGGCAGGTCACCCGGATATAGCCTCTGCCTTAAAAGCTGCTGTTGATCAATATGGCACTGGCAGTGGCGCCTCCCACTTAATTAGTGGTCATTCCACAGCTCATCAGCAGTTAGAGGAACAGCTGGCCGAGTTTACTGGTCGTCCTCGGGCGCTGTTATTTAGTACCGGCTATATGGCCAATATGGGCGTGATTAATGCCCTGGTGGGACGTCATGATCTGGTGCTTGAAGATCAGCTTAATCATGCCTCGCTCCTAGATGGAGGCCATCTCTGCAGAGCCGACTACAAACGCTATAAGCACAATAATATGCAGCAGCTGGACTATCTGCTCGAGCAGAGCACTGCCAGTCGTAAGCTAATTGTCACCGATGGCGTATTTAGTATGGATGGCGATCTGGCACCGCTGCCGGAGATGAGTGCTCTGGCCGCACAGCACAGTGGCTGGCTTATGGTGGATGATGCCCACGGCATGGGGGTGCTGGGCGCAACTGGCGGTGGCATAGTAGAGCAGCAGGGCTTAACTGTGGAGCAGGTGCCTGTTCTGATGGGCACCCTGGGCAAGAGCTTTGGTACCTTTGGTGCCTTTATCGCCGGCAGTGAAGCATTGATAGAAACCCTGATTCAGTTTGCCCGCACCTATATCTACACCACGGCACTGCCGCCGGCGATTGCCTGTGCCAGCAGTGCCAGCTTGCAGATTGTTCGTCGCGAGCACTGGCGCCGCGAGCATTTGCAGAGTTTGATACAGAGATTCCGCGCTGGCGCTGAGCAGCTGGGCCTGCAACTTATGG
>JBMZST010000208.1:0-3610 GCA_049623265.1 Porticoccaceae bacterium | reverse complement strand
CGCCAGTCCATCCGATGACTTAAGCGCTGTGGTGCGACCTCGCACCAATGCGCTATTGCGTGAAGTCGAAACCAATAAGGGTACTCAGCATGTCTGGTGTACCTTTAGTCACGATCAGGTGGATTTAAACTTTCGCAACCCTGAGGTACTCAAGCAGTTTGTCAGCATTATCAAACAGTATCTGGACAATGGCGTGCGTATTTTCCGACTGGATGCTATCGCCTTTTTGTGGAAAGAGATTGGTACCAGCTGCATTAACTTAGAACAGACCCATGAGATGGTGCGTCTGTTCCGCACATTGATAGAGCAGGCTCAGCACGACGCCATTATTATCACTGAAACCAATATTCCCAACCGTGAAAATCTGGCCTATTTTGGCGATGCCGACGAAGCGCACTCTGTCTACAATTTTTCTCTGCCGCCACTGTTAGTCAATAGCCTGGTCACCGGCAGCTGTGTCTATCTGAAACAGTGGATGATGAGTATGCCGCCGGCGCGCAATGGCACCGCATACTTTAACTTTATTGCCTCCCATGACGGTATAGGTCTAAGGCCTGCAGAGGGTCTACTTAGCGATAGCGAGATCAATACTCTGGTCGAAACCATGCAGGAATTTGGTGGCCGTATCTCCTGGCGCGCGCTCGACAATGGCAACAGCAAACCCTATGAAATCAATATCTCATTATTTGACGCCTTGCAGGGAACAGTGGATGGCCCAGACCAACTTGGCCTTGAGCGATTTATTTGCGCCCATGCCATTATGCTGGCCCTGGAGGGTATCCCTGGAATCTATATTCACAGCCTATTGGGTACGCGCAATGATTATCAGCGGGTGGAAAACAGTGGCCACAACCGCGCCATTAATCGACACCAATGGGATTATCAGGCGCTTGAGCAGGCGCTGGACGATCAAACCAGCCACCACCACCAGGTTTACAACCAGCTTAAGCAGCTGCTAAAAATACGCCGCCGACAGAGCGCATTTCACCCCAATGCTACTCAGTTCACTCTGCATCTGGGTGATCAGCTATTCGGCTTCTGGCGCCAGAGCCTGGACCGGCAACAGAGTATCTTCTGTATCAGTAATATTAGCGCCCAGCCCCAGACCTTATCACTGTCGGATATTAATCTTATCGACAACGAGCAGTGGCACGATTTAATTGCTGACCTACCCTGCTCTACCCAGACTGATAAAGACAATCAGAGAGCCATTGAAATGCAGCCCTACCAGACAGTTTGGATTACCAATAGCCCAGCATAAACTGACATAACGGGGTAAGCCTAGAAATTACACCGAGCTGCCGCTATACTGTTTATATATACAGTATTTATTCTTAATAGCAGTTGTATACCCTATGGCCTATGCCGAACTTCATTGCGTCAGTAACTTTACCTTTCTGCGCGGGGCTTCCCACCCTCAAGAATTAGTCCGCACGGCCAGTGCGCTGGGCTATAGCGCACTGGCCATTACCGACGAATGCTCATTGGCTGGCGTGGTAAAAGCCCATGTCGCGGCCCTGGACTGCGACCTACAGCTTATTATTGGCAGTGAGTTTCGCCTTGAGGGCCAGCGTCTAATTGTTCTGGTGAGCAATCGCCAATCCTATGCCGAGCTATCTGCGCTAATTACTCTAGCCCGCAGGCGCAGCAGCAAAGGGGAGTATCAGCTTAAATGGCCAGACCTGAGCGGCACCATGGGCAACAGTCTATTAATCTGGTTGCCCAGCGGTGATCTGGAGCCAGACCATGAGGTTGGCGAACGCCTCAGCTACTGGTTTAAAGATCGACTGTGGATTGGTGTCGAGCACCTACTCGACGGCAACGAGAGCTACCAGTATTACTACTACCGCAACCTGGCTGCCCTCTGGCAACTGCCTATGGTGGCCTGCGGCGATGTGCATATGCACTGCAAAGAGCGCCGCGCCCTGCAGGATACATTGACCGCCATTCGCCATAACTGTTCAGTGATGGAGCTGGGTGAACGGCGCTTCCCCAATGCCGAGCGCCGTCTGCGCAGCCTGCCCCATATAGAAAAACTCTATCCAGCTACACTCTTAGCCGAGACCCTTCATATCGCCAAACGCTGCCATTTCAGTCTCGAAGAGCTGCGCTATCAATACCCTAGCGATGTAGTACCGCCCCATTTAACCCCCGCAGAGCAGCTGCGACTGTTAACCGAACAGGGCGCACAGCAACGCTGGCCCAATGGCCTATCGTCGAGGGTTCACCAGCAGATCGAATACGAACTTAAAGTGATAGAAGAGCTGCAATACGAGTGTTATTTCCTCACTGTTCACGACCTGGTGGCCTTTGCCCGCAGCCGTGACATTCTCTGCCAGGGTCGCGGTTCCGCGGCCAACTCTGTGGTCTGTTACTGTCTGTTTATTACCGAAGTTTCCCCCGACCAGGTCTCTCTCTTATTCGAGCGCTTTATCTCCGCCGAACGCAATGAACCCCCAGATATAGATGTAGACTTTGAACACGAGCGCCGCGAAGAGGTTATTCAGTATATCTACCAGCGCTATGGCCGTGAGCGCGCGGCGCTGGCTGCCACGGTTATTACCTACAGACCGCGCAGCGCGGTGCGCGATGTAGGCAAGGCTCTGGGGCTGGATCCATTGTTTATCGAGCAGCTCAGCCAGTCTCTGTCCTGGTGGGACCGCAGCGGCGACCTGCAAGAGCAGTTCGAAAAAGCCGGAGCCCGGGGTCATATGGCCGAGCATTTTTATCAGCGCCTGCAGGAAATTCTTGGCTTTCCTCGCCACCTATCCCAGCATGTGGGTGGCTTTATTATCACCAAGAGCCCCATCAGCACATTGGTGCCGGTGGAAAATGCCAGCATGCCCGAGCGCACAGTGATTCAATGGGACAAAGAGGATATCGAAGCCCTAGGTCTGCTTAAAATCGATATTTTGGCCCTGGGCATGCTGACTGCCATCCATCGCTGCTTTGATTTGATTCGCAGCCATCAGGCTGTTGATCTCTGTATGCAGGCTATCCCCAAAAAGGACAGCGCCACCTACGATATGCTCTGTGCCGCCGACAGTATCGGGGTTTTTCAAATAGAATCCCGCGCCCAGATGGCCATGCTACCCAGGCTAAAACCTCGCTGTTTCTACGATCTGGTGATTGAAATTGCCATAGTGCGCCCCGGTCCTATTCAGGGCGGCATGGTGCACCCCTATCTCAAGCGCCGCCAGGGTCTGGAACAGGTGACCTATCCCCATCCGGATATTAAAAATGTACTCCAGCGCACACTGGGCATTCCCGTGTTTCAAGAACAGGTGATCAGGCTGGCCATGGTAGCCGCCGGTTTTAGCGGAGGCGAAGCCGATCAACTGCGTCGCGCCATGGCCAGCTGGGGTAAAAATTCTGAGCGCAATAACGAGCTGCTGGGTTTTAAGCAGAAGCTGATTGATGGCATGCTGGCCAGAGGCTATGACCTGGACTTTGCCGAGCGGCTATTTCGCCAGATACAGGGTTTTGGCGTCTATGGTTTTCCCGAATCCCATTCGGCTAGCTTTGCCCTGCTCGCCTATGTCTCCGCCTGGTTAAAATGTCATTATCCCGCCGCCTTTTACTGCGCCCTGTTAAATAGCCAACCCATGGG
>JBMZST010000207.1:0-3645 GCA_049623265.1 Porticoccaceae bacterium | reverse complement strand
CTGCTGGGCATAATTTTATGCTGCTTATCGGCAAAATAGTTTAAGAAGGCGTCACGTATCTCGGCGCTTTTCATGATAATTTGTTTCCCGTTGAGGGCTCAGTGCTCGGCACTAAACCACTTATAAATTTGCTTCAGAGAATGTCGACTCAGTGCCTTTATTAGCCAGAATATGCAGGTGTAAGTGAAATACAGTCTGTCCCGCATCTGCCCCATTGTTAACTACCAGGCGGAAGGCGTCGTCGACACCAAACTGGCGCGCAACTTCCCCTGCTACCCACATCAAGTGGCCCAGCATCTCGCGATCTGCCTGGTTGGCATCTGCCAGCCGCGGCAGCGGCTGACGCGGAATCACCAGCATATGAACTGGCGCCTGGGGGGCGATATCATTAATCACAATGCACTGATCATCCTCGTAGAGGATATCCGCCGGAATGTCGCGGTTAATAATCCGCGTAAATAGAGTCTCTGTTGTCATGATTAGGTGCTCGCAGCCCTTGGCATAAGGCGTGTAAATTGCCAGCTAATTCAGCTAGTTAAGTTTTTCGTCGCTATCCAGTTGCCTAGCTTCAGACTCCAGCATCACTGGAATACCGTCGCGAATTGGGTAGGCCAGACCACTGGCTCTGCACAGCAGCTCCTGGGCCTCTGCATCGTACTCCAGAGGAGCCTTACTGACCGGGCAAACCAAGATACTTAAAAGTTCTTTATCCACTGTATTTGTCCTTAAAAAAACCGCGTCATTCTACGCAAAATACAGCTAAATCGCCATGCCCGAAGGGAATTATCCGAAATTTAGAGGCTCGCCTGCCTCTGATTATTGGGCGGGTAATGTCTGTAACACTAACTGGGGATCAATGCGCTCGTTATGCCAATTCATTCGCCAGTCAAGATGGGGGCCCGTAGCCCGCCCTGTAGCCCCCACTTTAGCTATGGGTTGACCGCGCCCTACCCGCACGCCCTCTGCCACCAAAATTTCGCTGAGGTGAAGAAAGCTGGAGCTTAGGCCATGACCATGATCGATAATCAAGGTGCCACCGGAATAGAACATGTCCGGATGAGCCAGTCGCACAATACCAGCGGCCGGCGACAGCACCTCTGTGCCGGTTGGTGCAGCATAGTCAACCCCATAATGGGGGTTTTTAGGCACGCCATTATAAACTCTCTGGCTGCCATAGACACCAGTAATGGGCCCTTGCAGCGGTATTTGAAAACCGTCAAGAAAATCTTCCGCGGCTGTAATCTCACGGCGTGCAGCTTTAACCAGCGCTGAATCACTGCGGATACGGGCTAAATCAGCCGCAGCTGGGTTAACCGTTTTTGAGGGCACACCATTGACTCGCTGAATACGATAGTCTCGCTGGGCCACTCCAAACTTCTGCACAGTCTGTAGTCCCTCGGCATCGACGATGCGCAGCTCAAGACTGTCCGGCGCATCTCGGCCAAGCCCTAGCAGAAACTGGCCCTCTGCAGTCAATGGCAGAGCCTGACCACGGTAAAAAGCGGTGGCGCCAGGCTCTAGGGTCCCCAGCAACAGAGTCCCCTGCTGCAAACTCCCCTGCAATATTGGGTTGGCCTGTAACTGGCTGACGGCCAAGAACCACCCCAGAAGTAGGGTATAAAAACGGACAGCTGAGACTCTTAGCATTAGCTTGGGTCCTCGGATTTAGGCTGCTGGACCTCTAAATAGGGCTCAAAAGACTCGATATGGCAGATACGCTTGCTGCGAATCAGGGTCAGGTAATCATGCCGAGCACAGAGACGAATGCCTCTGGGCTGGTACATAAAACCCTCTATCTTGATGCCATAACACTCGCGCTTCAGGCGCATAAGCACCTCTTTACCGCGACCCACATCGACAATGGCAGACTGATCATCTCTAAAATTGATATCTCGAATTCTGGATACGGCAATGCAGTTGTTGCGAATGCCCCAACTTTTGGGGTTGACCTCGTCGATGGCCTTCATTCGATCTACTACGGAGGGGGGCTCTTGATTCGCTGAGGGCTCTTTATCCGCTGAGGGCTCTTTATCCGCTGAGGGCTCTTTATCCGCTGAGGGCTCTTGATTCGCTGAAGGCTCTTTATCCGCTGACGGCTCCTCACCATAGGTCAGTGCGGGTAGAGCTGCCACTAGTAGCGTAATAATACCGAGCTGTATTAACTTCATCCGAGGCCTCACAACAGTCTTTAGGAACTGCTATGTAAAGCCAAAACCTCTGGTAGAAGCAAGTAAAAAAGCGCTTTAGTCGTATTCTTGTAGCTCTGGCGGGTCTTCTAACTCCATATAGGGGCTGATAGATGCCACCTTGCAGGCATAGGCTCCGCCCAGGACTGAAAAGCGCGTATGTCTGGTACAGAGTCTCTGGCCATCGCTAGCGTAAGAGAAACCATGTCGTTTGATACCAGGGCAGCTCGTTTCCAAGCGCAATACGGCTTTTTTCTTGCCCAGCAAACTCAGTAGCGCCGTGCGATCATCGATGAATTTGATCCGCTTAACACGAGTGGAGCTGATACAGCCGCTGCGGATACTCCATTTTCTGTAATCGACCGGTGTAATGGCCCGCATGCGCTCAACTACAGACAGTTTTGGCTGGCCGCTAGAATCACTAATTGACTCACTAATCGACTCAGAGGCCGTTGGCTCTGAAGGCACCTTGCTCGCCGCGGTGGCTGAGAGGACTGGGGATACAAAGGTTGTTGCCATTATTAGTGCAGATAACTGCAGTATCTTAATCATCCTGATCTCCTTGATACTATAACTTCCTGACGCACCAAATTCCTTGGTTATAAAGTTCGACCGCAGTTATGATAGGCGGTTCAAGATCTGTCAAAATATCCGAAAGTAAGCGACTGACCTTATATATGACTGTAAAACACCTGTTTACCCCACCTTTTTATTTGCGCCATCCGCATATTCAAAGCGCCCTAAACAGTGTCGGCCCACGCAAAGGCCGCGCTAACAAACTGGCTGAGTCGCTAGATTCCGAAGCACTGATTCTTACCACAGTCGAAGGCGTGCGACTTGCCGCTGAACTGGACCTGAGCACAGGCAGAAAGGCCACCAGCAAAGGGGCTCTGGTAATTTTGATCCATGGCTGGGAGGGCTCCAGTAGGTCGGCCTATCAGGTGACTACGGCAAAGTATCTCCTGGATCAGGGCTATGATGTGCTGCGCCTAAATATGCGCGATCATGGCGACACCCAGCATCTTAATAAGGAGCTATTTAACTCCACCAGGGTTGGCGAGGTCGGGGATGCCATCGAGGCGTTTTTGGCACAAAGGCCCTATCGAACGACTTTTTTGGCGGGCTTTTCTCTGGGTGGTAATTTCACTCTGCGGATTGCAGCTGATCGCGGTTCTGCTTTGGGCTTGAGGGCCGCAGTGGCTATCTCACCCCCGGTAGACCCGGTCAATGCCATGAGCGCACTAAATCAGGGATCATTTATCTACCGAAAATACTTTATGTACCGCTGGACCAGATCTCTGCGCAAAAAACTTGAGTTTTTCCCCGAGTACGATTTTGGCCCCCAGCTAGACGCAGCCAAGACCTTTGAGGAACTCAATGAATTCTTTGTCCCCAGACATACAGAGTTTAAGGATGCAGACAGCTATTTCAGGTCCTATGCACTGACGGGTGACAGGCT
>JBMZST010000206.1:0-3659 GCA_049623265.1 Porticoccaceae bacterium | reverse complement strand
TTTTAGCCCTCTGGATGGCTTTACAGCCTGATTTTATCGGGTCACACTTCGAGCCTATACAGCATATCTATAACTACAGGTTTAATCAGGGGCAAATTATGCAACCAGTCTGTTTAGTGATCGGCGCCGGTGCAGGGATTGGTGGCAATGTGGGCAAACGCTTTGCCGCTGAGGGCTACCATGCCGTGCTCTGTCGGCGCAGCGATCAGGTGGGCTTAGACCGTCTGGTGACGGCTATTCGAGAAGAGGGCGGTGAGGCCTCTGGCATTATTCTCAATGCTGTGCAGCCAGATACCATTGAAAAAATGGTCGAGAATATTGAGCGGGATACGGGCCCCATCGAAGTGGTTATTTACAACCTGGGGGCTCAGATAGGTAACCGCGCACTGGCAGACACCTCCTACAAAGCCTTTGAAATGGGCTGGCGTATCGCCACTCAGGGCTTATTCCGCCTGGCCAGCTCTGTCTGCCCGCTTATGGAGGCACGAGGTCAGGGCACGATCATAGTTACCTCAGCCACAGCAGCGGTTAGGGGAAATGCCGGGCAGCACTCCCATGCGGCGGCAATGGGTGGCCGACGTATGCTGTGTCAGTCCCTGAATGCGGAGTTTGGGCCTAAAGGAATCCATGTGGCCCATGTACTGATTGATGGTGCGGTGGATGCGCCAGACACTCTGGGCAAGATGCTGGGGCCAGAACAGTTTCAGGCACTGCGGGAGACCAAGGGGTTGGAAAAGGACGGCCTAATGCTGCCAGAAAAAATTGCCGATACCTACTGGCATCTGGCTCAGCAACACAGGTCCACCTGGAGCCATGAGATAGATTTGCGCTCGTTTACCGACCTGGCCTGGTGGAACCACTAGTACAGCTGGTTATCACCCAGGGGTACTTCCATGGCATTGGAGCTGGTCTTATCGGGGCCGCCTACCATCTCGTCGTAGGGGCTAGTATGGCGCAACACAGACGCCGTAGCCCGCACCTGAGCCAGGGTTTTTTGTAACTCGATCAATTTGCTGGATTTGAGAAAATTGCCCTTGCTATCGGCAATATAGTACTCCTTTCCCTCCACCAGGGCAGACACCATATACAGGCTTAAATCCACCGAGTGATAAATCAGCTTGTCGACCACAAAATACTTGTTTAGCTTTGCCAGAGGCATTTTCATACAGTGAATCCTTGTTGGGCATAACGCAAAAAGCCCTCCGAAGAGGGCTTTTGACTGAAAACACAGCTTCTGACTTTTATACTAGTGTAAGTGCCATATCGATCATACAAACTACAGAGCCCACCCAGGAGATTGAGCGCAGCATATTGATGCCAAACAGGTACAGTGGGATATAGACAATGCGCAGAGCCAGCCAGATCATTGCCGCACTGCTGACATCCACCTGTAACTGCATAGCCAGCAAGCAGAGGGCTAAAAATGCTGGCAAGCTGGCCTGCAGATTGGCTGAGGCCCGGCTCGCTCGCTCATACATAATCGAGGTTTCAACAGTGTCATCTCGGCTGGAGAACAACCAGGCAGAATTTTTCAGATTGAGGAGCATTGGCAGCAGCCAGATTTGGAACAGTGTCAGTGCCAATGTGTAGATAATGATATCGCTCATGGAGGTTTTCCTTATTGTTATTGGTGATAGCTCACAGCTTAACAACAATCAAACTCCCGTCGTACCCTTTTGGCGTATCCATACATCAATTATTGGGATGATAGACTGCTGTTTATAAGCAACGGGCAAAGACAGAGGCAGACCCATGGCCGATAAAGCAGATAGCAGTTACAACCAGCCGCTAGGCGGCAATCAGATGCCGAGATTTGCGGGTCAGGCGAGTTTTTTCAGATTACCTGTACAAGAGAACGCCAATGGGCTGGATGTCGCTCTGCTGGGTATGCCCGTGGATATAGGCACCAGTAATCGTTCCGGAACCAGATTTGGGCCCCGGGAAATCAGAGCAGAGTCTGTGCTGGTGCGTCCCTATGGCATGGCCACTCAGGCTGCACCCTTTGACTCCTTTCAGGTGGCGGATATGGGTGATGTGGCGGTCAATCCCTACAATCTGTTAAAAACCGTCGATGCTATTGAGGCGGCCGTGGATGGGGTTTTGGTCGCCGGAGCCAAGCCTATCTCTGTGGGTGGCGACCACACCTGTACCTTACCTATACTCCGTGCCCTAGGCAAAGTCCATGGCCCGGTGGCACTGATTCATATTGATGCCCATGCGGATATTAACGATGAGATGTTTGGTGAAAAAATTACTCATGGCACCGTCTTTCGCCGAGCTATTGAAGAGGGGTTAATCGAAACCAGTAAGATGTTTCAGATTGGTCTCAGGGCCACTGGCTATGCGGCAGATGATTTTGACTGGTCCAGGGAGCAGGGGGCCACCGTCATAACCGCGGAAGACTGCTGGTATCAATCACTGGCGCCACTAATGAACCAGATTCGCCAAACCATAGGCCCGGATACTCCAGCCTATTTGAGCTTTGATATTGATGGCCTCGACCCCTCAGTGGCGCCGGGTACGGGTACCCCAGAACCTGGTGGATTAACCGCTTCCCAGGGCCTTGAGATTATTCGCGGCTGCTATGGTTTAAATCTGGTGGGCTGTGATTTGATGGAAGTGTCGCCACCCTACGACACCACAGGCAACACCTCGCTGTTAGCGGCCAATTTGCTATTTGAAATGCTCTGCAGCCTGCCTGGCTGTCTTCGCCGCAACTAGTGGGTCGACAGTGGCGCTGGAGTGCCCTCAAACACCGTGCCCCAGATCTTAATATCTTTGATACGCTTGGGGCTGACTTTATAGGGGTCGGCTTCAAGAATCGTAAAGTCCGCTTTTTTACCCGCCCGTATTGAGCCAATTTCATCTTCATAGCCCATGACCCAGGCGGCATTAATGGTAATGGCGCGCAGTCCGGCATCCAGGCTGACGCGCTCATGCTCACCGGTCAGGTTGCCATTAATGGTGACACGGTTAACCGCCGCAGATACCAGCGTTAGCGGCTCCAATGGGGCCATAGGACTATCGGAATGGAAGGCAAAGGGCACGCCCAGGCGTTCCAGAGAGCCCAGTCGTACCATCTGATTGCCACGATCGGCACCCAGCCACTGGTCGCTGTAGATATCGCTGAGAATAAAATGGTAGTAGGGGTTAGCACTGACCACGGCACCCAGCTCTTTTAACTGACGATTTTGATCCTCAGTGGTATAGGCAAAATGCTCCAGGGACAGGCGATGATCCAATTTAGGTGTTTTGGCCTGCAGGGTCTTTATCAGCTTAATTAGCCGGGCAGCGCTGCCATCGCCATTGGTATGGGCGTGTAGCTGATAACCCGCATCCCAAAATGCCTGAGCCCACTGGGTGGTAATCTCCTCGGGCACCATCCATACGCCCTCGTGGCCATCGATATAACCCGGGTAGTCAAATTGGGCCAGCCCGCTGTAGATAGCGCCATCCATCATTAGTTTAAAGCGTCGATCCAGTTTTACCCGGTGGCTATTTTGTGAGCGCCACTGATCAATCTCTTTAAACGCTTCTTGTATAGAGACGCCTCGGCCCAAAAAGTCGGTGATAATGGGTGTCAGTATTAATCTCGCTGGCGCCTGGGCGGTTTCAACAGCATGGCGAATCATGGCAATCTCGCTGGCCGGGTCACCAAA
>JBMZST010000205.1:0-3662 GCA_049623265.1 Porticoccaceae bacterium | reverse complement strand
GCGCGCTCAAAGGCAAAGTCGTAGTAAAAACCATCTTCTATCACCGGGCCAATAGTCACCTGTGCCGAGGGAAACAGCTGCTTTACAGCCATGGCCAGCAGGTGTGCCGACGAGTGACGAATGATATCCAGCGCCTCGTCAGAGCGATCGGTAACAATCGACAGGCTGGCGTCTTCGCTCATCAGGTAGGAGGCATCCACAACCTCACCATTGACCACACCGGCAAGGGTGGCTTTGGCCAAACCGGCACCAATATCGGCGGCTACATCGGCTACAGAAACAGGATTATCGAAAACGCGTTGGGAACCATCAGGCAGGGTAATTGCAGGCATAGTGCTTTCCTTTTTCAGTGGTGACCCATACCAGAGGCCACATGAGTTAAATAATGTGCGCGCATTTTACCCTGTATCGCCCTAGATACAAGCCTAATTAAGGATTGAGTTAGGTTACAATAGCGGCCTCTACAGGACCAAGATGTGCTTATGAAAATCTATGTCGATGCCGATGCCTGCCCCACAGTCATCAAAGAGATTCTCTACCGGGTCTCCCAGCGCACGGGTATTGAGGTGTTGCTAGTCGCCAACCAGCCTCTTTCTACACCGCGAATTCCCACAGTGCGCAGCATCCAGGTCAGTCAGGGTTTTGATGTGGCGGATAATCATATTGTTGAGCTGGTGGAAAAAGATGATCTGGTAATTACTGCCGACATCCCTCTTGCTGCGGAAGTGATCGACAAACAAGGCAAAGCACTAAATCCGCGCGGGGAGCTTTATACCAGGGCTAATATCCGCGCCAGATTGAATATGCGGGACTTTATGGACAGTATGCGCAATAGCGCCGTACAGGTGGGCGGCGGGCCTCCCCCACTATCCCAGCGGGATCGCATGGAGTTTGCCAATGCGCTGGATAAATATGTGGCCCAGCATGGTGGCTAGTCTGCAGACTCAAGCATTCGAGCAATCTGCGCCACTGTAAAAGGCCAACCCTTTTCTCTACCGTCGGGCAAAGCTAAGACAGGAATCCGAATACCATAGCGCTGTTTGAGTTCTTCGGTCTGTTGAATATCCACTTCCATCAGCTCCCATCCATGCTGCGATACCAGGGGATAGAGAATGGCCTTGGCCTGCTCACAGAGATGGCAGTTGGGGCCAGTGTATAGTTTTAATGTTTTATCCAAAACTGCTGCGCCTGGTGATTTTCCACACATTGTGGATACGCGGATTGCGCTCAAAATCCATATCTAAGGTCTGGGGGGTAATGTTTTCGCAGTCAAACTGACGTAGGGTCAGCTCATCCATCTTAAATTTGCGGAAGTTATTAGAGAAAATCAGCACGCCATCAGCAGCCAATTTAGCCATGGCATGGCGAATCATATCACCGTGATCGCGCTGTATATCCAGCACAGAATCCATTTTCTTGGAATTAGAAAAAGTGGGGGGATCCAGGAAAATAACATCAAATAACTCACCCTCTTCTTCCAGCCATTTCAGGCAATCGGCGCGCAACAACTGATGCTTACTGACACTCATGCTATTTAGCTCAAAGTTGCGCCCAGCCCAGTCTAGGTAGGTATTGGACATATCGATACTCAGCGAGCTTTTGGCACCTGCCAGCGCAGCCTGCACTGAGGCGGCGGCGGTATAACAAAATAGGTTGAGGAAACTTTTGCCTTTGACCAGATCGCCAATCATGGCACGCACCGGCCTGTGATCAAGAAATAGTCCGGTATCCAGATAGTCGGATAGGTTGATCTCAAATCGCCCGCGACCCTCGGTGACCTCAATAATATCGCTGGCACCCTCAGTGGCGCGCTGATACTGGCTGTCACCCTTTTGACGGCGGCGCTCTTTGTAATGGGTTTTGCCGCGATAATTGGCGGAGAATTCTTTAACTGCCTGTTTAACCTCGGCAAAGCGTTCGCGGGCAATTTTCTCAGAGATGGTTGCTGGCGGGGCATACTCTTGCACGTAGATAGACTGATCGTAGATATCCACGGCCACGGCATATTCGGGGATATCGGCATCGTAGAGTCGGTAGCAGCTGATATTGGATTTCTTGCGCCAGCTATCCAGTCGGCGCTGATTTTTCTTTAGTCGATTGAGGACCATGCGGGCGCCCTCGGTCAGCTCTTGGGCTGGTGCCGGGGTGCTTAACCGCTCGGCAATGCGAGCGGACTTGGAGGTCATATCGGTAAATACCAGTAACTTACAGGGAATGGTGCCGTTAAATAAACTGTACTGTTTGGTGGGGCTGAGATCGGTTTCTCGACCCAGATCCACATTGCCGGTAAAGATTGCGGCCTTCCAGCCATTGAAGTTCTTTTGCAGCACTGTGCCCAGTTTTTGGTACAGGGGAATCAACTCGTCAATCTCACCCAGACGCTCGCCATAGGGGGGGTTGGTCAATAGCAGGCCAGTCTCCGCTGTGGGTTTGCCAAACTGATCTATGGGCTTGTGGGCCAGACGGATATGCTCGTCGAGGCCGGCGTTTTCAATATTCTGAGTGGTGTATTCCAACACGCGAGGGTTGGCATCATAGCCGCGAATATCCAGCTCAAGCTTTGCCAGCCCGGCGGCTTTGCGCTCCGAGGCCTCTACGACCAGAGAGTCCCACAGGGCCTGGTCGTGCTGCAGCCAACAGTGAAATCCATAGTGGCCGCGCAAAATACCGGGCGCTATATCTGCGGCCATCATGACACCTTCGATAATCAGGGTACCGCTGCCACACATGGGGTCTAAAAGCGCCCCGCCCTGAGCCGCAATCTGTGGCCATCCAGCACGTAGCAACAGCGCCACAGCCAGATTTTCCTTGATGGGCGCACTGCCCTGACCGCTGCGATAACCGCGGCGATGAAGGCTTTCACCTGAAATATCCAGAGAGACGGTTACCCGACCCTTATGCTGACGTACCTGAATACGAATATCTGGGTTTTTGGTATCCACATCCGGGCGCTCGCCCTCGACACGGCGAATGCGATCAACCAGGGCATCTTTGACTCGCTGGGAACCATACATGGTGTTGTCGATGTAGCGAGAGGTGCCAATAAAATCAATCGCAATACTCTCAGCTGCTGTGAAATGAGTTTCCCAGGGAATTTGATTACATTGTTGATATAGATCATCTGCACTGTTGAGCATAAAGCTGTGCAGCGGTAGCAGAATACGGTTGGCCAGCCTTGACCAGAGGCAGGCGCGATAGGCTAGCTCCAGAGAGCCCTTAAAATGCACGGCGGCCACGGTTTCCTTGACCTCATCAGCTCCAAGCGCCTGCAGTTCGTTGGCCAGCAACAGCTCCAATCCCTTGGGACAGGTCGCCAACCATGACTGATCCCCTAACCCTAAACTCACAAATATGACCCTTTCATTACTTCTAGGAATAAAGCGCAGCCCCAATAGACAAACAAAATCTTCGACAGCATCTTAAGAATTTGGTCAACTGGACTAAGCGCAAAACGGCGCTCATTCTATCGCTCTTTAAACAATTTTGTTTAATAAAAACTGCTCCCAGCAGATTTTTTAGGCTGAAAAGCAGTTTCCTAAATAAACCCTTAGGAGATAATGTGAAAAAACACAAAAGAGATCAGGACCACAGGTCGTATGTAAAAGGCTATCAGGCCGCGATTCAAGAACGTTCATTGGCAACATGCCCCTATCAAGAACAAT
>JBMZST010000204.1:0-3668 GCA_049623265.1 Porticoccaceae bacterium | reverse complement strand
CCCGCCAGCTTAGTCGCAGCAATGATACTAAGCATATTCCAGTCATTATAGTCACAGCTAAAAACCAAGTTGCCAGTCGTACCCCAGCCCTAATCCAACCCAATCTCAGCTGTGACCCGCAGGCCGAGGTTTGCTATTTTGTTTCGCTATTAACAAATGGTAGTCTTCCCCGTATTAATTCAAAAAAATAACAGGGGTAGGTATGAACGGTTTAATGATGGACTCGCAGCTGACCATTACGTCGATAATGAAGCATGCGGATCGTATTAACGGGACCAGCGAAATAGTCTCATATACAGGTGATAACCCTCACCATCGATATACTTACAAAGACGCTTTTCGCCGAGTCCGCCAGATGGCCAATGCGTTAGATCAGGTTGGATTCAAACGAGGGGATCGAATTGCCACTCTGGCTTGGAATGACTACCGTCATTTTGAGCTTTATTACGCTATCTCCTGTGCCGGGCATATTTGCCACACTATCAATCCAAGACTCTTCCCGGAGCAAATCGAGTTTATTATCAACCACGCAGAGGATCAGTGGGTATTTGCCGACCCTATGTTTGTCCCTCTGTTGGAAGCCCTAAAAGATAAGCTTCCCACCGTGCGCGGTTACGTTATTATGACCAGCGCTGAGCATATGCCAGAGACAGCTCTGAGCAATGCCCACTGCTATGAAACCTTTATTGAGGGTCAGCCAGATACCTATGACTGGCCGGAGCTCGAAGAGAATACCGCTAGCTCCATGTGTTACACCTCGGGAACCACCGGCAATCCCAAAGGCGTGGTCTACAGTCACCGCAGCACGGTATTGCACTCTATTGTCGGCTCGCTGCCGGATGTTATGAATCTATCTAACTCTGATGTGGTTATGCCCATTGTCCCCATGTTCCATGTGAACGCCTGGGGCACTGCATACAATGGTCCTATGGTCGGTGCAAAACTGGTTTTCCCCGGCCCGAAAATGGCCGATGGCGAGACATTGACTCGTCTCATCAATGAAGAGAAGGTCAACTACTCGCTTGGCGTTCCCACAGTATGGTTAGCCCTGATCGACTACCTTAATTCCACAGGCAAAACCGTTGAAAGCCTAAAGAAGGTTGTGGCTGGAGGCTCCGCCTGCCCGCTGTCACTGATGCAGGCGATGGATAAGTACGGCATCTATATGCATGTTGGCTGGGGTATGACAGAAATGAGCCCCTTGGGTTCTTACAATAAACCTCTGGCATGGATGAATGACTGTTCCGAGGAAGAGAAAGATGCCTATCGTATTCGTGCTGGTCGAATTGTCTATGGGGTAGAAATGAAAATTGTCGACTCCGAACACAATGATCTACCCTGGGATGGCATTGCGTCGGGCCTATTATTGGTTAAAGGTCCCTGGGTCTGTGAGGGTTATTATCGCCTGGAAGATAAACCCGCACTGGATGAGGATGGTTGGTTCGATACGGGTGATATGGCGTCGATTGATGAATATGGCTACGTCACCATTACTGACCGAGTTAAAGATGTGATCAAGTCCGGGGGTGAGTGGATCAGTTCTATCGATGTTGAAAATGCAGCCATGGCTCATGCCGAGGTTCAAGAGGCGGCGGTAATTGGTGTGCCCCATCCTAAATGGACTGAGCGTCCACTGTTGATTGTCATTCCAGTTGCCGGTACCTCGCCCAGCAAAGAGGATATTTTGGCTTCGCTGAAAGGTAAAATTGCCAGCTGGTGGGTGCCAGAGGACTGTGTGTTTGTCGATGAGATTCCCCATACTGCTACAGGCAAAGTGAGCAAGAAGGATCTGCGTGATCAGTTCTCCGATTACCAGTACGCCTGACCGATCAGGGTCAACCAAACTTGCAGGTAAGCGTTTTAGTTGGGGTGAAAAAAAAGGGGCATTTTGTATGAAAAAGATACTTGTCATGTTTCTGTTGACTACGGTCTCTCTGGGTGCAGTTGCAGAGCATCATAGAGGTTCAGATAAGAGCTCAGACCCTGGCCGCAAGGGAGGCATGTTTAAACAGCTTGATCGTGACGGAGATGGCGCTGTTTCCCAGGAAGAACACGAAGCTGCAATCAGTCGAATGGTCGAGGAACGTCGAGCACGCTTTAAGACTATGGATGCTGATGCTGATGGTACAGTCACCAGAGAGGAGGCCGCCGCTGCAAGGCTGAAAAGGAAAGAGGGACACAGACCGCCGGATAGGGCTGAAGACTAGCGTTAGGATTCAGAACTAAACAGGACCAAAGACGGCCACTTGCCATGGGTGGCCGTTTTTTTATGCCGGATAAAACTGCCCCAGGCACCGGTCATCAAGGCAAATTATTTGCACCTAAAACTGTTCTGCCGCATCATTGCGGCTCAACTGACTTATGGTGTGTTATGACTGATTTTCTGATTGCCCCTTCCATCCTCGCCGCTGATTTTGCCCGTTTGGGTGAAGAGGTAGACAATGTGCTTGAGGCCGGCGCCGATATTGTTCATTTTGATGTTATGGACAATCATTATGTGCCCAATCTCACCATTGGTCCTATGGTTTGCAAGGCGCTTCGGGATCATGGTGTGACCGCGCCCATAGATGTGCATCTTATGGTGCAGCCAGTCGATGATCTGATTCGCATGTTCGCCGATGCCGGTGCCAGCTATATTACTTTCCACCCAGAGGCGTCTAACCATATAGATCGCTCACTCCAGCTGGTCCGCGATCTGGGTTGCAAGGCAGGACTGGTGTTAAATCCGGGCACAGGATTGGATGCCGTGCGCTGGGTCATGGACAAGATGGATATGCTATTACTTATGTCGGTTAACCCGGGCTTTGGCGGGCAAAAATTTATTCCTTCGACACTGGATAAGTTGCAGCAGGCTCGACAGCTGATAGATGCCAGTGGCCATAATATCCGTCTCGAGGTTGATGGTGGTGTTGGGGTCAACAATATCGCCGAGGTGGCCGCCGCTGGCGCCGACACCTTTGTTGCCGGCTCGGCAATCTTTAGCCAGCCCGACTATGCTGCGGTAATAGCTGATATGCGTGGCCAGTTAGCGACAGTGGGCTGATTTACTGAGGTCAGTTAATTGATTACAATAGCTGACTTCATCTAGGGAGATGGGTTTTGACAAAAAGCAGTTTGGTACAGATTGATAACAGCCAGCAATGGTGGCGATGGCGCAACTAATGTGTCCTCGGCGCTCCGTGCGTCTGCATCAATCAAACTGTCCAAGGAAACCATCATGACCCCTGAAAAATTTGCCCAGCTGGCAAGCCAGAACTTCAACCGTATTCCGGTAACCCGTGAAGTGCTGGCCGATCTTGAAACACCTTTAAGCGTCTACCTGAAACTTGCTCTGGGAGCTAACTCCTATCTGTTTGAGTCTGTGCAGGGCGGCGAGAAATGGGGGCGTTACTCACTAATTGGTCTGCAGACCTCCACTGTGCTGAAGGTCTTTGGCAATCGTTTGGAAATTATTCGCGATGGCAAGCCCATGGTGAATCGCGCGACGAGTGATCCTCTGAGGGAAGTAGATCGCTTTCGTCAGCTTTTCAGTATGCCCAACCTACCCGAGTTGCCCAGATTTACCGGTGGTCTGGTGGGCTATTTCGGTTACGATACCGTGCGCTTCGTAGAATCACGTCTGGCCAAGAGCGCGCCTGCCGATGATTTAAATGCGCCTGATATACTGC
>JBMZST010000203.1:0-3675 GCA_049623265.1 Porticoccaceae bacterium | reverse complement strand
CTGCCCCCTTTTTTCCAACTGATTAAATGTTTTAGAGAGGAATACAATGTCACAGGTAACAGCATCTTTAGTGAAAGAGCTGCGAGATCGCACTGGTTTGGGCATGATGGAGTGCAAAAGAGCACTGACGCAA
Organism: Porticoccaceae bacterium; assembly: GCA_049623265.1. Lineage (GTDB taxonomy): Bacteria > Pseudomonadota > Gammaproteobacteria > Pseudomonadales > Porticoccaceae > HTCC2207. The sequence continues at coordinate 3,542 of JBMZST010000203.1, read as the reverse complement.
GCTGGCGCTGATATAGATAAAGCCATTGAAGAATTACGCAAATCCAGCGGTATGAAAGCAGCCAAGAAAGCCGGTCGTACGGCTGCGGACGGAATCGTACTGGTGAAGTCTGAAGGCGGTTACGCCATGGTGATGGAAGTCAATAGTGAGACAGATTTTGCTGCGCGCGATGAGGGTTTCCTTAACTTTGCCAATCAGGTTCTGGAAGCTGGCTACAGTGCCAAAGAAACTGATATCGCCACCATAATGGCGGGTGATCTGACCAATGCCCGTGAGGCTCTGGTACAAAAAATTGGCGAGAATATCTCGGCGCGTCGCGCTGCGAGTCTCGAAGCACCAGTGATTGGCGCCTATGTTCACAGCAACAACCGTATTGCCGCACTTGTGGCTATGACGGGTGGTAGTGAAGAGCTGGCCAAAGATGTGGCTATGCATGTTGCCGCGGTTAACCCGGCTGTGGTCAGCTCAGATCAAATGCCTGCAGAGCTGATTGCCGCAGAAAAAGAGATCTTTGCGGCTCAGGCGCGCGAGAGTGGCAAGCCCGAGGAAATTATTGAGAAAATGATCGGTGGTCGTGTTAATAAGTTCTTAAAAGAGAGCAGCTTACTCGATCAGCCCTTTGTTAAAGATCCCGACACCACGGTGGGCAAGTTGGTTGCCGCTGGCGGTGGTGAGGTAACCTCGTTTATCCGCTTTGAAGTGGGTGATGGTATCGAGGTTGAAGAGGTTGATTTCGCTGCCGAAGTGGCCGCTCAGGTTGCAGGTGCTAGCGAATAAGGTGCAGATGCCAGCCATTTAATAGATAGGAGCAGTTATGCCAACCACCGGAAGAGAGAAAAAGTACAAGCGCATCCTCCTCAAGCTGAGTGGCGAGGAGCTGATGGGTGATGAGGGGTTTGGAATTGACCCCAAGGTGCTGGATCGTATGGCTCTGGAAATTGGCCAGCTTGTGGGCATTGGCGTCCAGGTTGGGCTGGTTATCGGCGGTGGCAATCTGTTTCGCGGGGCTGCATTAAATGCAGCTGGAATGGATAGGGTGACTGGCGACCATATGGGTATGCTGGCGACAGTGATGAATGCGCTGGCCATGAGGGATGCGCTGGAGCGCACTAATATCTCTTCCCATGTGATGTCATCCATACCTATGAGCGGCGTGGTCGAGCACTATGACCGTCGCCGCGCTATCCGCTATATTAAAGATGGCGATGTGGTTATCTTCGCCGCGGGCACGGGCAATCCATTTTTTACCACTGATTCAGCGGCCTGTCTGCGCGGTATTGAGATCAATGCCGATGTGGTGCTGAAGGCCACTAAAGTGGATGGTGTTTACACCGCAGATCCAATGCTTGATCCCAAGGCTGAACTCTATGATCATCTAACCTATGATCAGGTGTTGGATAAAAAGCTTGGGGTGATGGATTTAACGGCTATTTGTCTCTGTCGTGAGCACAATATGCCGCTCAGGGTTTTCCGCATGGCAAAACCTGGCGCTTTACTCAACCTGGTAGTAGGTGGTGCCGAGGGCACCCTGATCGAAGAGGGATAAGAGGTCACAATGATTGAAGAACTTAAGCAAGATGCCGAGCAGCGTATGTCCAAGGCGCTTGATGCTCTGGGCAATGCCTTTAACAAAATACGCACTGGCAGGGCGCACCCCAGTATTCTGGACGGTTTATCCGTTGATTACTACGGAGTGGATACCCCCCTGGCTCAGGCTGCATCCATAGCGATTGAAGATGCGCGCACGCTATCGGTAACGCCTTGGGAAAAGTCTCTGGTACCTGAGATCGAGAAAGCGATTATGAAGTCGGATTTGGGTTTAAATCCGTCCACCGCAGGTGCCGTGATTCGCGTGCCTCTGCCTGCTCTAACCGAGGAGACTCGCAAGCACTATGGCAAGCAGGCCAAGGCTGAGGCTGAGGGTGCCCGTATTTCGATTCGCAATATTCGCCGCGATGTGATCTCCGATATCAAAGAGCTGCAGAAAGCCAAGGATATCAGTGAAGACGAAGAGCGCAGGGCTCAGGACGATATTCAGAAGATTACGGATCGCTTTGTGGCCAAGGTCGACGAGGCCCTGCTCGCTAAAGAAAAGGACTTGATGGAGATTTAATCTCCCTAGGTTAACCATGATGGCTGAACCAATTTCTATCGTATCACCCCATCCGCTAAAGCATGTTGCCATTATTATGGATGGCAACAACCGCTGGGCGAAGCAGCGAGGGCTGGGCGGTATCGCCGGTCACGAGGCCGGGGTTGAGCGTATTCGCGGTACCCTAGAGGCCGCGCGTAAAAACGGTATAGATCAGGTTACTCTGTTTGCTTTTAGCAGTGAAAACTGGAAGAGACCCGAGCTGGAAGTGCGTGGTCTTATGTCGCTGTTTTCCTCCTATCTCAAGAAGGAGGCCAAGGCACTGCGTGATGACGGCGTTCGTCTCAGGGTGATAGGTAATCGCAGCCACTTTAGTGATCGACTTAAACGCCTGATTAGCGATACCCAGACCATGACGGCCAACGGCGACTTTACGCTTAACCTCTGTGTCGATTATGGTGGGCGCTGGGATATAGCGAGGGCGGCGCAGACGCTGGCATCAGAGGTGCAGATGGGCCGCCTGCGCACCTCGGATATAGATGAAAACCTGGTTGGCAAGACCATGGAGCAGGGCGGCATCTCAGATCCTGACCTCTGCATCCGCACTGCCGGTGAGCAGCGCATCAGCAATTTCCTGCTGTGGCAGATGGCCTATACCGAACTGTACTTTGCCGACTGCTACTGGCCAGATTTTGATGCCAGAGCTCTGGAACTGGCTGTCGCAGAATACTACTCCCGCCAGCGACGCTTTGGTGTTCGCGAGGAGGGTGGCACTGTCTCAGAGATGGATGCCGGTGAAAGTGCCCATGCTTAAACAGCGGGTATTTACTGCTCTCGCAATGGTGTCTGTCCTTCTGGGCATGCTGGTATATCTCTCTCCTCTGTGGTTCTCTCTAGTGCTGATGCTGCTGGTGATGGTCGCCGGTTGGGAATGGGGCCATCTGGCTAAAATTGGTTCCAAAGCTGGCAGGGCAGGGTATTTGGGATTGCTGTTCCTCTCGCTGATGGCCTGCGGGTATTCTCTCGGGCTATTTTCAATCTTTGATTTTGATTTGGGCCAGCGCATCAGCCTGTTGGCTGTCGGGCTCTGGGCTATTATCTTTTTGTGGATACAGGGCTATCCTTCAAGCGCCATACTCTGGTCACCGCGGCCGGTTTTAGCGCTTATTGGTCTCTTGCTATTGGTAGCCACCTGGTCAGCAGTGGCGACCATACTTCACGGTGAATACGGTCGCTGGTTGCTGTTGATGGCAATTGTGATTATCGCGCTGGCCGATATAGGGGGTTATATTGCAGGCAACCTATTGGGCAAGCACAAATTGGCTCCGATAGTCAGCCCCGGCAAAACCTGGGAGGGTTTTTTTGGTGGGCTGGTGCTGCAACTGCCGCTGATTATTGGCCTTGTTTGGTTGCTGCCAGATACAGAGATCAAAAACTGGTTTATCTTGAT
>JBMZST010000202.1:0-3694 GCA_049623265.1 Porticoccaceae bacterium | reverse complement strand
ATGAACAAAGCCTACGAATACAAGCAACAGGAAAAAGCCCAATGACGCCAGAACTGGGCCATGTGGCTCTAATTATTGCACTCTGTTTTGCTCTGGCCCAAGCAGCAGTGCCCATGGTGGGTTCATTTACCGGCCACAGCAGTTGGATGAGATTGGGCCATAGTTTGGCACTGGGTCAGTTTGTATTTATCGCACTGTCCTTTGCCTGTCTGACCAATGCTTTTTTGCAAGATGATTTTTCTGTGGCCTATGTGGCCAATAACTCCAATACGCTGCTGCCAGACCGGTTTAAATTCAGCGCTGTCTGGGGTGCTCACGAAGGCTCTCTGCTGTTGTGGGTGTTGATGCTGGCGGGCTGGTCTGCGGCTGTAGCGCTCTACAGTCGCGAATTACCTGCGCAGTTAGTGGCTCGGGTGTTATCCATTATGGGTTTTGTCGCCATTGGCTTTTTGGTCTTTTTGTTAATGACATCCAACCCCTTTGATCGGCTATTACCCGTATCTCCGGCAGAGGGTCGTGATCTAAATCCGCTGCTTCAAGACTTCGGGCTGATTGTGCATCCGCCCATGCTGTATATGGGCTACGTGGGCTTTGCGGTGCCCTTTGCCTTTGCTATTGCCGCATTGATTGGCAATCAGTTCGACAGCGCCTGGGCGCGCTGGGCAAGGCCCTGGATTAATGTTGCCTGGGCTTTTCTTACGCTCGGTATTGGTCTGGGCAGTTGGTGGGCCTACTACGAACTGGGCTGGGGTGGCTGGTGGTTCTGGGACCCGGTTGAAAATGCCTCGTTTATGCCCTGGCTGGTGGGTACAGCGTTGGTTCACAGTATCGCGGCGACGGAAAAGCGAGGTGTCTTCCGCAGTTGGACATTGCTGCTGGCTATTTTTGCTTTCTCACTGAGTTTGTTGGGCGCCTTTTTAGTGCGCTCTGGCATTCTGACCTCCGTGCATGCCTTTGCCAGTGATCCAGAGCGGGGTGCCTATATTCTTGGCTTTATTGTTGTGGTTATAGGCGGGTCGCTGATGCTGTTTGCCCTCAGAGGGCCTGCCATGCAAAAAGCGGCTGGTTACGGCGCATGGTCCCGCGAGATGATGCTTCTGCTTAATAATATTTTGTTGGTCAGCTCTACAGCGATGATTCTGGTGGGTACTCTGTATCCTCTGCTGGCAGATGTATTGAATCTGGGTAAGATCTCTGTCGGTCCCCCTTATTTTGACTTTTTCTTTGTCCCGCTGATGTCGGGCCTGGCTGTAGCCCTGGGTTTTGCCGCGTTTACCCGCTGGAAAAAGACCGACCCCAGTCTGCTGCGCAATAAGGCGGTATTGCCCGCCTTGGTAAGCCTGGTCCTTGCTCTGGTGCTGCCCGTATTTTTGGCCAGCGAGATAAGCTGGCCCAGCTACTCTTTTGTGGCTGTATTTACCCTGTTGATCGGATTCTGGGTGATTACTATGACGGCTCAGGATCTGTTGGATAAGACCTCGGGTCAATGGTCAAAACTGTCTCGTTTGTCGGGCAGCTACTGGGGCATGGTGATCGCCCATCTGGGGCTTGCGGTCTGTATTTTGGGCGTAGGACTCAGTTCCGCCTACTCAGTGCAGCGTGATCTGCGGATGGAGCCAGGCGACAGCGCTGAGGTCTCTGGTTACACATTTGAATTTGTTGGTGTCACCCAGGTTCAGGGGCCTAACTATATCGCCTACAGAGGCGAGATTATCGTGAAACAGCAGGGTTCCACAGTAACCACTTTGCTACCTGAAAAACGCAACTATAAAGCCGGCGGTCAGGTGATGACCGAGGCTGCTATCGACGCTGCCCTGCACCGAGACCTCTATGTGAGTCTAGGCGAGCCCCTGGCCGGCGAGGCGTGGGCGGTGCGGCTCTATGTAAAGCCCTTTGTGCGCTGTATCTGGTTAGGCGCCCTGATGATTGCTCTGGGAGGGCTCTTAGCGGCAGCAGATAAGCGCTATCGACGCCGAGTGACGGCTAAAAAAGCGGCTGTAGACAACACAACTCTGTCACAGGCTGCGACACAATGAATCGTCTGGCGCTTTTTATCCCCCTTAGTCTCTTCGCTGCGCTGACCCTGGTGCTATTGCTGGGTTTGGATAAAGATCCCACAGAGTTACCCTCGGCTCTGGTGGGCGAGCCTTTTCCCGAATTTACTCTGCCGTCGCTGCAGGACCCAGCCTCAGAGCTGAGCAAACAGGATTTTGCTGGCCAGGTAGTGTTGGTGAACGTCTGGGCCACCTGGTGCTTTGCCTGTCGTATCGAACACCCCAGCCTTAATGCGCTGGCAGAGCAGGGGGTGAAGATTGTGGGCCTCAACTACAAAGATCAGCGAGATGCGGCGAAACTCTGGTTGCTGGAGCGCGGTAACCCTTACCGTTTTAATATTTTTGATAACCAAGGCAGTCTGGGTATAGATCTAGGTGTTTACGGTGCTCCGGAGACCTATCTGGTCGATGCTCAGGGAATTATCCGTCATCGTCGGGTGGGGGTGGTCGACAAGCGGATCTGGGAAGAGGAGTTTGCTGCCCTGTACCTGCAGTTGACCGGCCAGGCGCCAGTCTTGGGAGCAACCCAGTGAAGCTTTTAATAGGTCTTATGCTGTTGTTTCAGAGCCAACTATTGCTGGCCAATGCTGAGGTAGTGGCATTCTCCGATGAGTCGCTGCGTTCACGGTATCAGCAGCTTATCGAGGAGCTGCGCTGTCCCAAGTGTCAGAATCAAAATTTGGCTGACTCTAATTCTCCGATCTCCAACGATCTGCGGGCGCAGGTCCAGCGGTTGCTGGAAGAGGGTATGAGCGACCAGCAAATCAAAGACTATCTGGTGGCGCGCTATTCCGAATTTATCCTCTATCGGCCAGAGGTCAATCAGTCCACTTGGCTGCTGTGGGGCTCACCCATTGTATTTGTGCTGATGGGGCTACTGGTGGTCTATCGTCTGTACTTTAGGCAACGGGTTGTGCAGAGCCCGGCTCTGGCCCAGGCGGAGGATCAGAACAGCAGCCAGATCAATGCTGAAGATCAACAGCGGCTCAACAATCTGCTGGCAGATAGGGACCCGCAATAATGGTGTTTTCTGCACTTATGGGCCTGCTATTGGTCGTGGCCAGCCTCTTTGTTATCTATCCTTTTTATGCCGGTCGCAACGCTAGCTCTCAGTCACTGAGTGATGATCGTAAACAGGCCAATGTGGCTATCTTTCGCGACCAAGAAGGGCAACTGGCGCAACAGTTGGAGGCGGGTGAAATCAGTCAGTCGCAGCACCAGCAGCTATTGACGGATGCTCAGCAGTTACTGCTGCACAATACGGCCTCTGGGCCGGCTGATACGGGCATAGGCAAAGCGACTGCTGGACTTTGGTTGTTGCCGCTCTTGCTGCTGTTGATTGCTGTGGGCACTTTGCTGGGCTACCACAAGCTCGGGGCTACTCCCGATGAGCAGATACTAGAGTTGATGGAGCAGGGCGCCGAGTTGGCAGAGGGCAGTGTGGCGGAAAAGGATTGGCGCCGAGCGCTCAACGGGGCCATCGTGCAGCGGGTAAAACAGCGCCCCGACAATATTTACTACTGGGCCATGCTGGCACAGGGGGCCCTGATTGAGGGCGACGTCTTGGCGGCCAGTCAGTACTTTGCGGAAGCCATTAAAGTGACACCAGACGATGGCTTTTTGCTGGCCCAGTATGCCGA
>JBMZST010000201.1:0-3697 GCA_049623265.1 Porticoccaceae bacterium | reverse complement strand
GGCACAGCCTGGATCCAGCGCGGTGCAGATATTTACGGTGAGGCGGCAGCTGATATGAGCGGCTACTCTCTGGCTCTGAGCGACGCTGGAGACACAGTGGCCATAGGTGCCCCGGGAAATGACGGCAATGGCTCTAACGCCGGTCATGTGCGCGTCTATGACTGGAATGGTACAGCCTGGGTACAGCGCGGCGGTGATCTGGATGGTGAGGCCAGTGGTGATAACAGCGGCTCATCATTGAGTATCGACGCCATTGGTTCCAGCGTGGTAATAGGTGCACCTAAAAATGGTGGTAATGGCGCTGACTCAGGCCATAGCCGAGTCTATAGCTGGCCAACCACCACCACATTGACTTACACCGCAGGTGTCAATGCTATTGACTTTAATAATCGCAACCTGATTGAGGGAGATCGTATTACCCTGACCATTGCCGATGGGACAGAAATTCAGGGGGTTATTGGCGCTGATGGGCTGGATGCCCTGCTAGTACAGATGGCCAGCCAACTGAAGGCACTGACAGGTCTGTATTCAGAGGCCTCGGCGGCTTCTGGTGTGCTGACAGTCTCTGGTCTAACCGATGGCTCCTCACCTGCTGGCATCAATGTAACTCTCGAACAGTTTGAGGCTGTGGCTACCACGGATATCAGGACCTCATCAAACGCCACTGTGTCGCTTCAGGTTATTGATCTGGCATTGACCCAGATTAATCTCCAGCGTGCCTCCTATGGTGCAGTGATGAATCGCCTGGCATATGCCATAGATAACCTGAGTGATATGCTGAGCAATGCTGAGGCTTCGCGCAGCCGTATCGAAGATGCAAATTATGCGAAAGAGAGTGCGGAACTGGCCAGAACCCAGATTATTCAGCAGGCGTCCACAGCCATGGTAGCTCAGGCCAATCAACAGACTAAGATAGTGATGGATATTTTAAATTGGAATAAATAAACAGCGGACATTACCGGGCAATTGTGACCGGCCTTCACAGAGTCGCTACTAGGCTAGATCTGAATGGCTGAGGGTGCCGCTGGCGGGCTCTGAATCCATACAGACCCAGGTTAAGACTGCGCTAACCAGCAGATAGGTCATACCAACAGTGACAGCGGTAATCGTTATCAGATTGGCAACAAAGCTGCCGCAGAGCATCGGTAGCAGCACCAACAGTCGGCCGTATTCCAGCTGCCGCACATAGGGTTTAGCATCCAGTATTGCGCCTATTACAACCAAACTAGAAACCTGGGCCACCACTGTTATCCACAGCAGCCACAGGGGCAACTCAGCCGCCTGATCGGCACTCCACAGATGCAACACCGACAGCATTATGTACTGGGCAACAATAGCCCCATGGGTGCGCGCACTCAGCTCGGGATTATATTTTTCAAACTTAGCTAAATCCGATTTGGGCTGGGGATGCTGGGCGGCAACATCCGCTGGCCGCCAACCCGTCCGTGACCATAGAACGCTTAACTTGTCCTGCCAGCGCTGCGTTTGCCAGGCATCCCTGGCCATTCCCACAAAAATATGCAGATTGGCCCAAATGGGGTTCCAGCTGGCCAGTGGCAGGCGAATACCATAGATGGGCTCAATTTCGGGACTCTCGGCTTTAAATGTGCCAAACAGACGATCCCAGAGAATCAGTAAACCCCCATAATTTTTATCTATGTATTCCGGGTTCTGAGCATGGTGTACTCTGTGGTTTGAGGGGGTGACTAAAAACCACTCTAGTGGGCCCAGAGTTGAAATATGCTGGGTATGCACCCAGAACTGATAGATCAGATGGGCCGAGGCAATACTGACATACATAGAGATTGGCATGCCCAGTAAAAAGCAGGGGACAAAAAACACCCAGGTGGTGAGGAAACTGGTGCTGGTCTGGCGCAGAGCTGTGCTGAGGTTGTAGTCTTCACTCTGATGATGAACCACATGGGAGGCCCAAAACAAAGAGCGCTCATGGCTGATTCGGTGGAACCAATAGTACAGAAAATCATAGAGTAGGATGCCCAGCAGCCAGTGGCCTACAGAATCCATATCGAACAACCAAACTGCATAGTTTTGCTCGACACGAGAGAACACCAGCAGGCCAATATTGAGAAACACAAACTTGGTTACCGTACTCAATAGGCCCATGCTTAGGCTGTTAATACTGTCATTGACTCTGTAGGTGTTTTTGCCCCGCAGCCAACCCCAGCAGAGCTCAACCAAAATCAACAGTAAAAACACGGGCACTGCATAGGGTACAAAATTCATAGAACCTCCGGCTCAAGTATTATGGCTGCGACCAGCTGATATCGATTATATTTTGAATAGGTGCGCAGCCCTGCCGTCGCCAATCCAGCACCGGATATACTGTCAGAAAAGTTGGCAATTGCAAGGTCTCTATGCTCGACAACCCGATTGCAACCCAGCTCTGTCAGGTAGTGGCTGAGAGCGGTAATTCACTATAAACTAATGATTAATTATTTATGGTAATCAAAGCAATGGGAGGGTTTTTTTGAAATACCTACCAATCATTTTTGTGAGCTTTATCCTAGGTGCCTGTGAAGCGCTGGCGCCAGTTCCGGCGCCGATCAACAGCTGTAAACTGGTGGACAGTGCCAAGCAATCTGGCGGCATGATGCCAAAGAACATGGAGGAATTTAATCAGTGCGAGTATCTCTGCCCCAATGGTCAAACCGTGACACGCACGGAGTTTGGTGCCTGTAGCAGGTATGTTGGACCCTAAAACCCGGTGACGCGAGGCAGAGACGGCTGGCCCTCTTCTTTCCTGTGCCTGATGGGCTATCGGCGAATATCTCGATAATTCTGTATCAACAGAGTCAGAGGTACCAGCCTAAAGGCAATCATCGCCAAGGAGGGCTTATTTAAATCACTCATCGAGGACAGCAGATAGAGCTCCATATCACTCCAGATCAGACAGCAGACTATGATCAAGGCGGCGACATTGATCGAGCGGAAATACAGGTTTTTGTAACAGCAATACAGATAGATCGCACTGCCCAACAGAACCATGGTTATTCTGATATTCACTAAGCTCTGGATAGATTCTGCATCCAGCAGCCGTTGGTTAAAATCCGATACCAGATGATATTCCGGGAATTGAGTAACAACCACAGCCCTGATACCCCACAGCAGTACGATTAGCACACAGCGCCGAAGAATGCGTGGACGGATGGATTCCAGATAGCTTTTAGAGACTTCTTGATAAGGAAATAGAGCTTTCATTTCCTCTTCTGATACATGTGCGTGCTCTTTCATAATTTCCTCCCCAAGCAGGCAGTCACACCAGACTTTTTCTTGGACTTATGTCTAGGATACTCCTTTAAATTACCTAAATCACCCTTTGATTTACTGGCTAAAAGCAGGGCCATTTTCGCCGGGATTATCAAAGCAAATCCCTGACTAAAAGTGGCAAAAATTAGCCAAACACAGTTTTGTTCGGCCATTGTCTGCCACCTGTTGCCGCTTACCTCAAGAATGATTTTTCACTGTCGATCTCGCGTAGCGAGATCGCCGAAATAACTTCGCTTCTCTGAACGCCATTTTTATTGAGAGATTGGATAGAAACTTGAAGATAGGCACCAATATAACAGCAACTATTGCGGCCCAGAGCCTGGCTAAAAACCAGCGCGCTATGGCGCAATCTATGCAGCGGCTATCAACAGGGCTGAAAATTAATTCAGCCGCTGATGATGCCGCTGGG
>JBMZST010000200.1:0-3709 GCA_049623265.1 Porticoccaceae bacterium | reverse complement strand
GTGGGAATAAAGTTGTCGAAGAAACCGGACGACTGAGACAGTTCCGACAGGCCTTTAACATAAAAGGCATAGTCTACATTAGGGTGCTGGGGGTGCAGCCTGATAAAGCGATCCGCAGACCCTATAGCGTCCTCAAAGTCATTGGACTTGTACTGGGCATAGATTAGCTCAAGCTGCCCCTGTTCGGCATATTTGCCAAAGGGGAATTGCGACTCCAGTAGCTGCAAGTTGCTGATCGCAACAGTCCAGTTATTGGCATTTAGGCTACTTTGGATTTTTTCGTAAAAATCTCTCTCGGTATAACCCTCAGAGTCATCCTCCGTGGTCTCCTCGTCGCCCCAGCCCATCCAAGAACAGCCAGAGGTTGCAGACAAACTTAAAATCAACAAAATATAAGCAATGTTTTTCATGTAAAATTCCCAGCGAGAGGCGGCGTCGACAGCAGCGCCGACCAGGCCCGGTATTTAACCACAGAGCACCATAAGTGAACCAGCCCAACAGCGAAAATAACAGTTTCGACCATATTCAGATATCAGCTCAGGTGTCGCCCCAAGATTGCGGCAGACGGTTGGACCAGGTGGCGTCCGAATTGTTCACTGACTATTCCAGAGCCAGGCTGCAGACCTGGATCAAAGCGGGCCAACTCAGGGTCGACGGGCAGATTCAGGCGCCAAAACAAAAGCTGCTGGGGGGCGAGACCCTGACAATAGATGTCTATCTTGAACCTGAGGGCGATTGGCAGCCAGAAAATATTCCCCTGCATATTGTCTATGAGGACGAGCACATTATTGTGCTCAACAAGCCAGAGAACAGAGTGGTGCATCCGGCGGCGGGCAATCGCAGTGGCACCTTGCTTAATGGGCTGCTGTATCACTGTCCGCAGCTAGAGTCAGTGCCCCGAGCCGGCATCGTGCACCGACTAGACAAAGACACTACCGGGCTTATGGTGGTGGCCAAAACATTGCAAGCCCATACAGACCTGGTGGCTCAGCTGCAGGCCAGAGCAGTTAAGCGCGAGTACGAAGCCGTAGTCACCGGTGTGATGACTGGCGGCGGTCTGGTGGATCAACCCATTGGTCGTCATCAGACCCAGCGCACCAAAATGGCCGTGAGGCCAGATGGCAAGGAGGCTCGCACCCATTACAGCCTGCTGCAGCGCTTTACCGGTCACAGCCATGTGCGACTCAGGCTGGAAACCGGCCGCACCCATCAGATTCGCGTCCACATGGCCTTTATTCGCTTTCCGATCGTTGGCGATGACACCTACGCTGGTCGTTTTCGCATTCACGCAGGCGCCTCAGCAGCAGTGCGCGATGCGGTGCAAAACTTTGGTCGTCAGGCGCTACACGCTCGAGAGCTGGGTCTTATCCATCCGGCCAGCGGTGAAATGGTTAGCTGGGACTCAGAGCTGCCCGAGGATATGCAGTCCCTGTTAGCGGTGCTCGCCAATGACTAGTTGGATTACACCGGACTGGCCCAGTCCGGACAATATAGGCTGCGCCATTACCACTAGACAGGGGGGCTGTAGCGCCAGACCGTTTGATAGCAATAATTTAGCCCTGCATGTGGGGGATACAGAGGCCGATGTCTGGGCCAATCGTCAAGCCCTTATGAACGGCCTGGGTTTGAAGCAACAGCCCCTTTGGCTCGAGCAGGTGCATGGCACGCAGGTGGTCTATGCTCCCGAGGCTGGGCCTGAACTCAGGGCAGACGCCAGTTTTTCAGACCAGCCTGGCCCCGCCTGTGTGGTTATGACCGCCGATTGCCTGCCTGTGCTGTTTTGTAACAGGCAGGGCACTGAAGTGGCTGCCGCCCATGCAGGCTGGCGTGGGCTGTGCCAGGGTATTTTGCGCGAAACCCTGGCCAGATTTACCCAGCCGGAGCAGGTTATGGCCTATCTGGGTCCCGCCATAGGGCCGGATAAGTTTGAGGTGGGTGCCGAGGTGTTGCAGGCTTTTATTGAGGGAGCCCAGAATGCGCAGCAAATCGAAGCCATTCAAACCGCATTTATGCCCACCCAGCAGGGCAAATACCTGGCCGATCTCTACGTCCTGGCTCGCGCAGAGCTGATGAGCTGTGGCCTAAGCGCAATTTACGGCGGAGATTACTGCACATTGACGGATGCAGAGCGCTTTTATTCCTATCGGAGAGAGGCTGTTACCGGGCGTATGGCCACATTGATTTGGCTAAAAAACAACCAGTAAAAACGTTGGTTTGTCAGGCTTGCAAGCCCGCTGGGTAAAGGCTTTAGGATAGTTGTAGTTTTGCCGTTTAAACACTTGATAACCATAGGGTGTTCCATTAGAATTGCCGCCCTCTCGCAGAGGCTCTTGGCCTCAGGATAGTAAGCGACGGAATCTGGCCAGGATAACTTGTTTTGGTCACCCTAAATTTGGAGCAGAACATGTACGCAGTGATCAAAAGTGGCGGTAAACAGCATCGAGTCGTTGAGGGTGAGACCCTGCGCCTGGAAAAGTTGGATGTAGCTACTGGTGACAATATAGATTTTGAAGAAGTCTTGATGGTGGGCGAAGGTGCCGAAGTCAAGATTGGCGCCCCTTTGGTGGAAGGTGGCAAAGTGACTGCAGAGGTCGTATCTCACGGTCGCGGTGACAAAGTGAATATTATTAAATTCCGTCGTCGCAAGCACTCACGCACACAGCAGGGCCACAGACAGTGGTACACAGAAGTTAAAATTACCGGCATCAACGCCGGATAATTAACAGAGGATATAGCAATGGCTCATAAAAAAGCTGGTGGTAGTACTAGAAACGGTCGCGATTCAGAGAGCAAACGCCTTGGCGTTAAAGTCTATGGCGGCCAGTCAATCAATGCCGGCGGTATTATTGTCCGTCAGCGTGGAACCAAGTTCCACCCAGGTAACGGCGTAGGCATTGGCAAAGATCACACATTGTTTGCCACAGAGACCGGCACAGTTAAGTTTGTAACCAAAGGTCCTCTGAACCGCAAATATGCCGAGGTGGTATCAGCCTAAGCTGACTCCCTCGCCACAAAAAAGCCCCTTTAAGGGGCTTTTTTTATGTCTGCGATATTTTCCAATAAGTTTATTAGCAAATAAGTTCTTGACAAAAATAAGTTTGAAATACAAACTTAATGTATCTTCAATAAGAACAGGAAATTTCCATGTCCAATGATCAAACAATCGACGATCTAAACTACGCTGCCGCTCTGGCAAAATCCGGCAACGAGACCCCTCTCATGGGAGGCCCCATCGGTCTGATGTGGGGCGTTCTTATCAGTGTCACGCTGTTTAGCCACTGGGCAATTATTAATGGTGTTGTAGCTATTGAGCCTCAGTACCTCTGGGCACTATGGTTTGGCTTCGCCGCAGTGGGAGGCATCGGCAGCGGTATTCTTGGCCGCAGGCTGGAGGCCAGAGAGGGGGCAAACTCCATGGCCAACCAAATTGAACAGGCGCTGTGGATCAGATTCGCACTAATGGGCGGCTCGCTGTGGCTAGGCATTGTTGTCAGCCTATTGATGGGCCTGGGCTCGGTGGCTCTGTTCGATCTGGTACCTATTATTCTGCTGGCAGGGCAGGGTTTGGTCTACGGGGTCATAGCAAAATTCAGCAACCACCAATGGCTTAACTATGCCTCTGGGGCCTCCTATCTTTCAGTTTTGATTGCCTTCAGCGCTTATGGCCAACCCCATTTCTATTTGGTGGTAGCCGCGGCTGCGTTGGTAA
>JBMZST010000199.1:0-3715 GCA_049623265.1 Porticoccaceae bacterium | reverse complement strand
TTGACCGCGGTGCCTTTTACTCCCTCGGTGGGACCCAGGGTTCGCGGACAGCACAGCATCAGTCAGGACCAGTGTCATCAGCTTTTCGAGGAGGTGCTAGCGGTGGCAGCAGATACCGGCGCATCCAGTTGGCACTGCCTGTTCCCGGACCACAGCTACAGGGCCCTATTTGATGATCCGCGACTCCTCAACAGAAGCGGTGTTCAGTATCACTGGCACAACCGGGACTACCAGTGTTTTGACGACTACCTGGCTGCTCTGAATTCGCGCAAACGTAAAATGGTGCGCAAAGAGCGCGCTGAGATTTCTGCACAGGGGCTAAGGGTTGAGGTGCTAGAGGGCAATGAGATAAACCAGACGATCTGGCAGCTGTTCTACCAGCTCTACGAGCGCACCTATGCCAAACGCAATGGCACCAGAGGCTATCTGACCGAGGCTTTCTTTAAGGAAATCGCCCACAGCATGCCAGAGCAGATTGCTATGGCCGTGGCCTATCAAAATGACATACCTGTGGCCTGCGCTCTGTACTTTTTTGATGCAGACACCCTGTATGGTCGCTACTGGGGCAGCGCTGGAGAATTTTCATGCCTGCATTTCGAACTGTGCTACTACCGCGGCATTGAGTTTGCCATTGAAAAAGGCCTGCAGAAGTACGATGCCGGCGCCCAGGGAGAGCACAAGATTATCCGCGGTTTTGAGCCTATTACCACCCATTCCCTGCACTGGATTGAGCACCCGCAGTTCCACCATGCCATAGAGCGATTTCTCGTATCTGAACAGGCGTCGGTGAAACTTCATCTGCAACAGGCGCGTGAAATACTGCCCTTCCGCAAAGCGGGCTAACTACCATTCACCGATATTTTCCATAGACAGCCAGGGTTCCATGGTCGGCAGGCTGTCGCCGGACTGCAACAGTTCAATGGAGATATTATCGGGAGAGCGCACAAAGGCCATATGGCCATCTCTCGGGGGACGGTTAATCACCACGCCGGCAGCCATTAGCCGCTCACAGGTAGCATAGATATTATCCACTCTATAGGCTAGATGGCCGAAGTTGCGCCCGCCCGTATAGACCTCGGGGTCCCAGTTATGGGTCAGCTCAATTAAAGGGGCACTTTTAGCTTCTACACTGTCTTGATCAGAGGGCGCCGCGAGAAATACCAGGGTAAATCGGCCGGCTTCGCTGTCTTTGCGATAGACTTCGATTAAGCCCAACGCCTTGCAATAGAAATCCAATGACTGCTCGAGGTTAGAAACTCGAACCATGGTATGTAAAAACTGCATAGGGCATCCTCAGGTCTATTATCAACGGCGATTATAGACTGAAAGCTATGCCCCATGAAGCCGAGACTCAGTTACCCAGCAGGATTGCCTTAAAGTGCCAGATAGCGAATATCACTCAGGGATTGAACCAGATGGGTCATAAAGCGACCGGCATCACCGCCATTGATCACTCGATGGTCATAGGACAGACAGAGCGGTAGCATTAGGCGCGGCACAAACTCCTTGCCGTTCCAAACCGGCTGCATCTGGGATTTAGAGACCCCTAAAATACCCACCTCGGGACTGTTGACTATGGGCGTAAAGCCCTTACCGCCTATGGCTCCAAGACTTGAAAGAGTAAAACAGCCGCCCTGCATATCGGCTGGCTTTAGCTTACCATCTCTGGCACTCGCAGCCAGGGCCATAATATCCGCAGAAATATCCCAGATACCTTTCTCATCAGCATTTTTGATAACAGGTACCACCAGACCTCTGGGTGTATCTACCGCCACGCCTATATTGCAGTAGTGCTTCTGGATAAAGTGCTCGCCATCCGCCCCAAGGGAACGATTGAAAATTGGGTTTGCCTGCATGGCAGCGGCCAGCGCCTTAATCAAAAAGGCAACAGGGGTAACCTTAATGCCCCGTTTCGCTCCCTCATCGGCGAGGGATTTTCTAAACGCTTCCAGATCAGTGATATCGGCATCATCAAAATGAGTCACATGGGGCACATTGAGCCAATTGCGCTGCATATTGGCCGCGGTCACCTTTTGAATTTTGCTCATGGGAATGGTTTCGATTTCGCCAAACTGGCTGAAATCAACGGCTGGCACGGAGGGAATGCCGGCGCCTCCCGAAGTGGCCGAACTTGCGGACGCTGCGCTCAGAGCAGTCTTTACATAAAGATTGACATCATCCTTTTGCACCCGGCCTCTGGGGCCTGTGCCTGCAACCTTGCTGAGGTCCACACCTAGCTCTCGAGCCAGCATACGCACTGCAGGCCCAGCATAGACCTCTCCG
Source organism: Porticoccaceae bacterium (assembly GCA_049623265.1). Classification (GTDB taxonomy): domain Bacteria; phylum Pseudomonadota; class Gammaproteobacteria; order Pseudomonadales; family Porticoccaceae; genus HTCC2207. The sequence continues at coordinate 1,432 of JBMZST010000199.1, read as the reverse complement.
GTGGGAGATTGTGCTGCACTACTGGCGCTTTGCACCGGCGCTGGAGTCGCGGGAGCGGCCTTTGGAGCGACTTCAGGCTCCGCGGCTTTATCTGCCTCTGGTTCAGCGATTGCAGCGACTGGCTCCGCCTGGGCAGCGGCTTGGGTAACCTCAAGAATGGCTACCTCTGATCCTGTGTTGAGCTTATCACCCTCGGCAGCGAGAATTTTAACCACAGTGCCGCTATGGGATGAGGGCACATCCATGGTGGCTTTATCTGACTCAAGCACCAGCAATGTGTCACCCTCTTCGATCTGATCGCCGATCGCTACGGAGATTTCAATCACATCAACCGGATCTTCACTGCCGATATCCGGAACCAGTATAAGCTGCTCTGCAAGACTGGCCGCTGCGGGCTGTGCCGCGGGCGCGGGCTCAGGCGCTGTGGCGACCTCTGGCTGAGATTGTTCAGGCTCAGGCTGTTCCTCTGCCGAGGCCTGCTGCCCTGCCACTTCAATTTCTGCTATGGGGTCACCGACTTTCACCCTGTCGCCATCAGCTACCAGATACTTCACCAGGCTGCCCTGAAAAGGGCTGGGCACATCCATGGTGGCCTTATCAGATTCTAAAACCAACAAGGAATCCTCTGTGGCAACGCTATCGCCAGGCGCCATACTCAGCTCGATAACATCGACGGTCTCTGCGCCACCCAGATCTGGAACTGTTACAATTTCTACGGCCACTTGTTATCCCTTTACAATTAATACTACAGTTTTATCAACGCTGTGTTACAGATACAGCGGATTGCTCTTCTCTGGATCTATACCAAACTCTTTGATCGCCTTGGCCACAACAGCTGGCTTGATGGCACCCTGATCAGCCAGCGCCTTGAGAGCGGTAACCACCACAAAGTAGCGATCTACTTCGAAGAAATGACGCAGTGCTGCACGACTGTCACTGCGACCAAAGCCATCAGTTCCCAGCACATGCATGGGCTGCTTCACATAGGCGCGCATCTGCTCGCCATAGCCCTTCATATAGTCCGTGGCAACGATCACTGGCTCTGTGCCATCGCCCAGCTGCTCAGTGATATAAGACTGTTTTGGCTTCTCAGAGGGATGCAACAGGTTCCAGCGGTCAACTGCCTGACCCTCACGCACCAACTCATTAACGCTGGTTAGACTCCAGATATCCGCAGCCACATCAAACTTATCGCTTAGTATCTCAGCCGCGGCACGAACCTCATTAAGGATAGTGCCCGCACCCATCAGAGTTACTCTGTGTTTTGCCGAGCCGGCTTCAGCCAGCTTATACATGCCTTTGATAATGCCCTCTTCGGCACCCTCGGGCAGTGCTGGCTGCGCATAGTTTTCATTCATGGTGGTCAGGTAGTAGAAGCAGTTCTGCTTATCTTCGAACATGCACTTGATGCCATCCTGAATAATCACCGCCA
>JBMZST010000198.1:0-3723 GCA_049623265.1 Porticoccaceae bacterium | reverse complement strand
TTGCCGAAGCGACCAGTTTTCAGCTGCATCTCACTGCCGCATTTATCGCAGTCGATCACTGGGCCCTCGTAGCCTTTGATCACGTACTGACCAAACTCTACCTCATGGCCAATACAATCGGGATTATTACCGCAGACATGCAGCTTTCTGGTTTCGTCAAGCAGATAGCTATCCATGGACGTGTTGCACAGTTTACAGCGATGCTTGTGCAGCAATAGTTTGGATTCTGCCTCGTCATCTTCATCTATATTAACCGCCTCGTCACCAGCGGTTAGGTTCACTGTGTGCTTACAGCGCTCCTTGGGCGGCAGTGCATAGCCGGAACAGCCGAGAAACACGCCAGTGCCCGCTGTTCTAATCATCATGGGTCGACCACATTTAGAGCACTGGATATCCGTCTCTGAGGGGTTGTTGGGACGCATGCCGACTTCAGGTTCTTTGGCATTACTCACTTTCTGATTAAAGTCCAGGTAGAAGCGATTGAGCACCTGTTTCCAGTTGAGTTTACCCTCGGCAATGTCGTCTAGCTGCTCTTCCATGGTCGCGGTAAACCCGTAGTCCATCAGGTCAGTAAAGCTCTCGCTCAGACGGTCAGTAACAATATCACCGATCTTTTCGGCAAATAGACGCTTGTTTTCAATGCGCACATAGCCCCGTTCCTGGATGGTGGAAATAATCGATGCATAGGTTGATGGCCGACCAATACCGCGCTTTTCCAACTCCTTCACCAGAGCTGCCTCCGAGTAGCGCGCCGTGGGCTTGGTGAAATGCTGTTGTGGAATCAGGGTCAGCATCTTCATACTGTCGCCCTGCTGCAGATCCGGCAGCTCGTCGTCTTCGTCTCTCGCAGGCATTACCGCCAGATAGCCGTCAAAGCGGGTTACCCGCCCCTTGGTGGTCAACTCATAGTCACCGGCAGTCACGGTAATGGTGGTCGCAGTAAACTCGGCTGGCGTCATCTGACAGGCCACAAACTGTTGCCAAATCATCTGATACAGGCGTCTAGCATCCACCTCCATCTCCCCCAGATTGCCAGGCGAAATATCAATATTGGAGGGACGAATCGCCTCGTGAGCATCCTGAGCCCCGGACTTACTGCTATAGACATTGGGCTGCTCGGGTAGGTATTTGGCGCCATGGCGCAATTGGATATACTCGCGACAGGCAGCAACCGCATCGGCGCTGAGATTAGTCGAGTCAGTTCTCATATAGGTGATGTACCCAGCTTCGTAAAGCCGCTGAGCCATCATCATGGTTTTCTTGACCCCAAAGCCCAGTCTGGTGCTTGCGGCCTGTTGCAGCGTTGAGGTGATAAAGGGCGCCGAGGGCTTGGACTTTGTGGGCCTGTCTTCGCGCTTGCTGACGGCGTAGTCTGCAGCGCGCAACACATTTAGCGCGGTATCAGTTTCGTCTTTGCTGACTGGACGGAAAGCGCGGCCCTGAAACTTTTTAATATCAAAACGTATCTTGATATCCTCGTCGCTGTCCTGGCTATCCCTGTCTCTGCAGTCCTCGAGATCAGCCTGCACCGTCCAGTATTCTTCCGGGATAAAGGCGCGAATCTCGCGCTCGCGCTCCACTATCAAACGCAGCGCCACCGACTGCACTCGCCCTGCGGATAGACCTCGGCCCACCTTTTCCCAGAGCAGTGGCGACACCATAAAACCCACCACGCGATCGAGAAAGCGGCGGGCCTGCTGCGCATCCACACGATCTGTATTTAGCGTGCCCGGGTCTTCAAAGGCGGTGCGAATTGCCTTTTTGGTAATCTCATTAAACACCACGCGCTTGTAGCGGCTATCATCGCCACCAATGACTTTAGTGAGATGCCATGCTATGGCCTCTCCCTCTCTGTCCATATCCGTCGCCAGGTAGACAGTGTCTGCATTTTTAGCCAGCTTCTTGAGCTCGGCAACGACCTTCTCTTTCCCTGGCAGCGTCGCGTACTCAGCTTTCCAGTCGTTCTCTGGGTCTATACCCATACTATTGATAAGCTGGGCCTTAGCCTTTTTTTCTTTGTGAATGGCCTTCTCTTCAGGAGACATTTTTCGTGTTAACGCCGCTAGACGGGCTCGTTCTTTGGGATCTGTCGTGGTGCGGTTTGCCCCTGTGGGCAGGTCTCGAATATGACCAACACTGGATTTCACCACATACTCATCGCCTAGATAGCGATTGATTGTTTTCGCTTTAGCTGGTGATTCCACAATGACGAGAGATTTACCCATAACAGGAGGTATTCCTTAATAAAACCGCAAAATAGTTAATAGTCTGAGTCCAAAAATCGGACCCTCAACCCAATTACCCGAGCCAAGGCTGGCATATATACGTGCTACCCTGCCCTTTGGTCAAGCTTCAAAGACAAATTTCTTCGGCTTTTTGTCTCAGGCTATGCAAAAACTCACAGATCAGGTTGAGTTCATCCTGGTCGCCGCGCTCATCCCAAATCACACCAATACCCTGGGCATCAGCGACAATCGCACTGACCCCAGCGGGCAGCTGGGATAGGGATTGTGCCAACAGATCATGCCATTGTTGATCTGCAGCCTGAGCCATCCAATACCATCCGTCTATCTCCGAGGGCCAACCTCTGCTGCTACGTCGCTGCAACACCCAGTCCTGTCGGCAATCTGTGTCCCGCCAGGGCAACCGGTAGCAGACAGCCTCGAGCCGTAGCTCGTCTTCTCTGGCGTCTGGTCTGCGATGTAAACTGACCTGTAGAGATGACTGGCCGGCTTGGCGGCGCAATTCAGTAATGCGTTTCTGATGGGGCGACTGTTGAAGCCACATCAACGGCGACAACACCAGGGCGATACCAAAAACTATTAACAACCAGGTCATTTCGTACTACTCTTATTAACAGCGGGCGTTTGCATCAATCCAACTCGACCAAATAGAGGGTTGCCAAGTTGGTGCAACCGACAAGATAACGCAACCAAACCAAACAGTGGAGAAACAGCTATGTCTGGTTACCATCATATTTTAGTCGGTCTGGATCTATCAGCAGAATCCCAGCAAGTGATAGATCGCGTCAAGTTTCTTTTTGCTAATACTGATACGAAAATCTCCCTCTGTCATGTTTTGGAGCCTCTCGCGTTCACTTACGGGGGCGATATTCCCGTAGATCTGTCTGATGTGCAGTCCCAATTACAGCAACAGGCAACCGAGAGAATCGCCAGTCTAGGCCAGCAGCTCAATATCAGCGCCAGTGATCAGCATATCATTCTCGGGCACCCGGCTCAGGAGATGCACAGAATGGCCAATGAGCAGGATATAGATTTGATTGTGGTTGGCAGCCATGGCCGCCATGGCCTAGCACTAATCTTCGGCTCCACAAGCAACTCTGTTCTCCACGGCGCCACCTGTGATGTACTAGCTGTTCGAATTGAGGATTAACCCCAAGCCCAAGACTCAAACCAATAGCCAGCCCGGTTACAGCCGAGACCAACAGGAGATTTGGACTCGCTTTATCCCTGTTTTACTGGTAACTTCTCGACAGTTAAGACGAAATCTTCAGGCAAATTTTAACCCGCAAGCAGGGATATAATGTTCAGCAGACAGACAGCGTACAGTCTAATATCCCAGCTCTACCCTTTTCACCGCACTAAACCCTCTGGTAACCCTCAAGTCTGGGGCAGGCTGTTTTGCGCCATTACCCTGTCTATTGTCTCTATGGGTTTATCCGCCAATGCATTGCTCAATGACAACAGCCTCAGCTTGCCAGAA
>JBMZST010000197.1:0-3724 GCA_049623265.1 Porticoccaceae bacterium | reverse complement strand
TTTACGCCGACTACGAAGCCGGCTGTATGGATATCCATGCCTACTTGGATTTTTCGCTGGCGCCCCTGAGAGACATTCCTCCAGCCGAGCTCGAGCAATTGCACAGAGAATTTATGCAAACTGTGGTTGCACCCATGCGTCTGCAGCGGGCCGAGGACCTTATTCAGCATCACAGCGATGCCGGCGATCGTCTTCTGATAATTACCTCAACCAATCGCTTTATTGTCGAACCCATCTGTCGGTCTCTGGGCATTGAGGAGCTACTGGCTACGGATTTAGAAATGGTTGACGGCCGCTACACAGGCAAAGTCGTTGGCACGCCCACGTATCGGGAGGGTAAGGTAGAACGTTTTAACCAGTGGCTGGCGGAAAATAACGAACAATCGGAAGGCAGCTACTTCTATTCAGATTCTATTAATGATCTGCCGCTACTGTTGCAGGTAACTCATCCAGTAGCCGTGGACCCAGACGCGCAGCTGCAAGAGGAAGCCCTTACCAGAGGCTGGGATATTATTTCACTGCGCCCATAAAAAAGCCCCGACCAATGCGGGGCTTCGTCACGGAGCGGGGCGGGTTATGCCTCGTCGATAGCGGCCTGGTAGAGGTCTGCGTCCATCATGTCTTCTAGCTCTTCAGGTCCAGAAACCTTTACGCGGAACATCCAACCATCAGCGTAGGGACTGCCGTTGACTGTCTCTGGCTCATCTTCAAGGGCCGGGTTGATTTCGACCACCTCACCAGTCACTGGCGAGTAGATGTCTGAGGCCGCTTTGACCGACTCAACAACCGCCACTTCAGCGCCGGCGTCTACCGAAGCACCGAGCTCGGGCAGCTCAATAAACACGATATCACCCAGGGCTTCCTGAGCATGGTCGGTAATACCCACCACCACGGTACCGTCACTGTCCAATCTAGCCCACTCATGGCTGCTGGCATATTTCAAATCAGTTGGAAGGTCACTCATAGATGTCTCCTTAACCCGGCTTCTCGGGGCCACAGATATGGGGTAGAAACCACCCCTCCGAATTGGCCGTCATTCTACTGAGGATTGACTGTAAAGTTAAAGTAATTTTCACCAATTAATGAACAATCAGATCAAATCTGTAAAATATGGGCCGGTCAAAATCCAGCCACCATTTTTTTTGAGGACAGCATGGGACGTCAACTCTACGCACTTAGTTTAATCACCCTGGTTTCAACAACAGTTTCTGCCGGCGAGCTGGTCCTTGTAAATGGCGATTTGATTAAGGGCGATCTGGTCGAGCAGGCATCAGATCACATTATCTGGGCCTCGGAAAACTTCGGTCACCTCAGTGTGGACTTGGACAATGTCGCCACGGTCAATGGTCTCTCAGTCAGCGCCAACGAGAACTCACTGAGCAGCCCTGCTTTCAGCTCCACCTACAGCGGCTCGCTCAGTGCCACGGGTGCCTATGCCAGCGGCAATGAGAACCGTGAGGACTGGGATATTGAGGGCTCGGTACAGTGGCGCCAGGGAGACCTTCGTCATCATAGCGGTATCAATTACGAGAGCCACAGGCTGAATAATATTCCTGCCAAAGAGGAGTATAACCTCGACTATGGGCTCGATTGGTTCTTCCGCGAACAGTGGTTCTGGAACAATAGCTTTGTCTGGGGCGCTAATGATAGCCGCGCCATAGATCAGTATTACTCGGCGGGCAGTGCCTTGGGTCGGCAGTTCTGGGATTCAGAGAGAACCGCGCTCTCTGCTGAAACCGGTCTGCTGTGGGTGAGTGAAGAGTACCAGGACGGCACTGAAGATGGGCGCCTGACTTGGAGTTGGGCCGCCGACTACCGCCGCATGCTTACTACAAGCCTGGAGTTGTTTCACAGCCATAGCCTGAGGGCCTCTATTTCTGATCTCGACGATTCGGAAATTAGGGCTGATCTGGGGCTCAAGGCTCCCCTGATCAGAGACATCTTTACCGAGCTAAAATTTGAGTGGATTTACGACAATCAACCCGTGGCAGGGACAGACTCCAGCGACAGCCAGCTGACCATAGGGGTAAGTTACAGCTGGTAATCCTTAGGGAATAATTTGCATCGGCGGCTCATTGAGAGCCGCCAGCTGCTCCCGCAGCATCAGAATATGTTCGCTCCAGTAGCGGGGCGAATCAAACCAAGAAAAAGCCCTGGGAAATGCTGGATCTGACCAGCGTCGCGCGATCCAGGCACTGTGATGCATAATGCGCAGCGTCCGTAAGACCTCAATCAACTGAAGTTCACGCATATCAAAGTCATAGAACTCACTGTAACCCTCTACTAACTCCGCCATCTGCAAGCTTTGCTCTTGGGGGTCACCGGAGAGCAGCATCCATAAATCCTGCACCGCTGGTGCCATGCGCGCATCGTCGAAGTCAACAAAATGGGGGTTGTCGTCACGCCATAAAATATTGCCCGAATGGCAGTCCCCATGAACACGAATACTATTAATAGGCCCAAAGTCCGAGAGAATCTCTTCAATGCGCGTCAATAAGTCCAGCGCCAGAGAATTATAAGCAGGGCTCAACTCGCTGGGTATAAACTGGGCACTGATCAACTCGTAGGACCGGCGACCAAATGACTCCACATCCAAACTGGGACGGTGCTCAAAAGTTCGCGTTGCGCCAATGGCATGAAAGCGTCCCAACAGTCGGCCAAGAATAAACAGATTATCCAGATTATCTAACTCTGGCGCATGGCCTCCTCTACGGGGATATAGAGCAAAACTGAAATCTGCATAGTGGTTAATGGTGTTGCCCTGTGGATTAACCCAGGGGCAGACCACCGGAAGCTCCTGGGATTGCAAATCAAAACAGAAATCATGCTCTTCCTGAATCTGCTGATCGGTCCAGCGCTGGGGACGGTAAAATTTGGCAATCATTGGCACCTGATCTTCGATACCAATCTGATAGACCCGATTCTCATAGCTATTTAACACAATAAAACGACCATCGGAGACAAAGCCCTGGGCTTCCACCGCATCAATAAGCAAATCTGGCGTCAGACTATCGAAAGGGTGGTGACTGGCATCTGTCATGGTTGGCCTGCTGCGCCTTTCAGTCGAGACTGGGTTTAGAGCGCATAAGTTTCTTTTTACCCTGTTGGGTCTTTTTATCCATACGTCTTAACTGGGATCCGCGGGTTGGTTTTGTCGGGCGGCGTATTTTGGGGTCATGAGTTACCGACTGCAGCAGAGCCTGGAGGCGCTGCAACGCCTCGGCACGGTTTTTATCCTGGCTGCGATAGCGCTGGGCCTTGATCACCACTACGCCCTCTTTGGTGATGCGCTGATCGCGCAGTTTTAGCAGCCGCTGCTGATAGATCTCAGGCAGTGAGGAGGTACGGATATCAAAGCGCAGATGAATCGCCGATGACACCTTGTTGACATTCTGACCGCCAGGCCCCTGGGCGCGCACTGCAGAGAATTCAATGTCACTATCGGCAATGGAAATACGGCTAGTGATAAACAGCATCAGTCCCCAGCCTCGTCCTCGACTTCGGGCTCAGCCGCCTCCATCAGGGCAAAACGCGGTACCTGCTCAGACCCAACATCGACCATCTCAGTAAACATGCTCAGAGGCCGAACCCAGAGGCTATAGTCACCGTAGAGAGTCTTATACACTACCACTAACTCCTCTGTTTCACTGTGTCGAGCCACCCCCAGCACCCTGTAGAGGTTGCCCTTGTAATGTTTGTAAATTCCGCTTTGAAGACTCATGGG
>JBMZST010000196.1:0-3735 GCA_049623265.1 Porticoccaceae bacterium | reverse complement strand
ATGGTGCTGCCACAGCCCAGATCACTGCGCGAGACAAAGGTTTGCACTGGCACATCGGCCTGGTCACAGAGTTGCCTAAACAGCGCCGAGGTCACACTGGTGGTGGCATAGCGTTGTTTGACATTGACCTTGATGACCGGCCCGCCATTGAGCACAGGCATATGGGCGCCATCGTGCTTATCAGAAAAATTGGGGTGGGCGGCATGGGCGTTGTCGCAGGAAATCATCATGGATTTATCCGCAACCGTGTTTAGGCTACTGAGCGCCTCCGCCTGAACAATTCGCTCAACTACAGCCTCAAGGAATGGGCCGTCAGCGCCAATGGCCGAGACGCTGCCTACCTCTTCATGGTCGTTACATACCATCAGGCTGGTATTGGTGCCATCAGCGGCCAAAAGGGCCTGGGTGGCCACATAGCAACTGAGTAGATTATCCAGCCGTGCAGAGGCCAAAAACTCCTGCTTTAAACCCACCATGGCCGCCGACTGGGTATCGTAAAAACACAGCTCGAAGTCCAGCACCTCGGACTTAGGGGGTAGAAACTTATCGGCCAATAGCGCACGGAAATCTGTCTTAGACCTATCGTCCTGAGACAGCATAAGCACTGGCGGTATATGATTTTGTGCATTGATCGTGCGGCCAGAATTGGCCTCGCGATCCAGATGAATCGCCAGACTGGGAATCATGGCTACGGGCTGCTCGAAGTCCACCAGCGTCTGTTTCAGTTGCTGGTTGGCATCGCGATATACCAGACGGCCAGCAATAGAGAGATCGCGATCAAACCAGGGGTTGAGCAGAGCGCCCCCATAGACTTCTACGCCCAATTGAAAGTAGCCCGCCTTGGTGATTTCTGGCTGCGGCTTGACCATAAGACAGGGGCTGTCGGTATGAGCTCCTGCCAGCCTGATGCCCGACGCGGCAAGAGCCTGGGAGCCCACCACAAAGGCAATAATAGAGGACCCATTGCGGGTGACATAATGTTTGTCTCCAGCTTTTAGCGTCCAGGCGTCTGCTTCATCCAGACGGGTAAAACCGCCCTCCTCGAGAAGCCCTACCATACTGGAAACTGCATGGAAGGGTGTTGGTGAAGCATTTAAAAACGCGCTTAAGTCAAGATTGTACTGCTGGGTCTGATTGGTCATTGCCATCATCCTTTATTGTCTATTTCTACATTATCGAGGGCCACCAGCCGAGCGAGTAGACTTGAGGTATCCCAGCGGTCGCCACCCAGTGCCTGCACCTCGGCATAGTATTGATCCACCAGAGCGGTGACGGGTAAATGGGCGCCATTGTTTTTCGCTTCGGCCAGGGCATAGGCTAGATCCTTGCGCATCCACTCCACCGCAAAACCGTGATCATAGTCCCCGGCGAGCATGGTTTTATGACGATTTTCCATCTGCCAAGACTGGGCCGCACCCTGACTAATTACCTCGACCACCTGATGGGCATCCAGACCAGCACGTTGAGCGAAATGCAATCCCTCCGACAGTCCCTGAACCAACCCGGCAATACAGATCTGATTGACCATCTTGCACAGCTGACCACTGCCACTGGGGCCCATAAGCTGCGCTGCTTTGGCATAACAGGCTAACAGGGGCTCTAGCTCATGGAAGCTCTGCTTGTCACCGCCGCACATTACACTGAGCTGCCCATTCTCTGCCCCCTGCTGGCCACCAGAGACAGGGGCGTCGATAAATCTACACTGGGCGGCCTGACACAGTGTATCCAGCTGCTTCGCCAGCGCGGCAGATGTGGTGGTATGGTCGACTAGCAAGGCTCCGGCTTTGATTCCAGCCATAATACCCTGCTCTCCCAACACCACTTCGGAGACATCCCTATCATTGCCGACACAGATGAATATAACATCTGCTGTGGCGGCGGCCTGCTGCGGTGTCAGCGCTATCTCACCACCGTATTCGCCAACCCAGCGTTCCGCTACCGCCGCGGTGCGATTGTACACTGTGACCCTGTGGTCTCTTTTACTGAGCCACCCGGCCATGGGATAGCCCATCACGCCCAGCCCAACAAATGCAACATGAGTCGAAGCCATAATCCGCTTAACTCCACACTAGATAAATCAAGAAGACACCCAGCACCAGGCGGTAAATAACAAAGGGCATCATGCCAACGCGCTCGACCAGGCGCAGAAAACTATGAATGCAAAGATAGGCAGTCACCGCTGATAAGAGGGTGCCAACCACAATCTCTGCCCAGGGCACCACGGCCTGCCCCAGCAACTCCAGCGCCTTGTAGCCGCCGCTCAGGGCGATAATAGGTATGGCCAGTAAAAATGAAAAACGCGCCGCAGTAGTACGATCAAAACCCAGCGCCAGGGCTGCGGTCATAGTCACTCCGGATCTGGATGTGCCAGGTATCAGTGCCAATGCCTGGGCCGCACCCACTAGAAGTGCTGACTTCCAGGTGAGTTGCTCAACAGTTTTTACCCCGCGCTGACGCTGGTCGGCCCAGCCCAATAACAGCCCAAAACCTATAGTGGTTGCGGCGATCACGGTTATGGATCTGAGATTAGCTTCGATAAAGTCCCCTAACAATAGACCTGCCAGGCCAGCGGGAATAGTCGCCAAAATAATGCACCAGGCTAGCCTGCTCTCCGGACTACTCACCGCCTCCCTAGAAAGACTTTTACACCAGGCCAGTATTAACTGCTGTATATCGCGACGAAAATAAAGCACCACAGCAGCGAAGGAACCCACGTGCACTGCCACATCAAACGCCAGTCCCTGATCGGGCCAGCCAAGGATCTGCGAGGGCAGTATAAGATGAGCGGAACTTGAAATAGGCAAGAATTCAGATAAGCCCTGAATCACCGCTAGCCACACAGCCTGTACCATATCCATAAACTAGACGTCCCTCAGCCGTTTTCTTTTCTGCCAGGCCTCAGTGCCACGCAGGTAAACCAGCTCAACAGATTCTGCTGGCTGGGCCCTTCCTGCTGCATATTCAGCGGCAGTAATTTCCATCAGGTCTACAGCACAGGGAAATATATCTACTTGTTTCTCATGCCAGCGGGATTCAGCGGTCAATAACTGCCCGGCCTCACCCACAATAGCCTCGGGTTGATGCGTCTCTATAAAGGCTAGCGCCTGATCTCCACTGAGTAACTGATCATGGGTCTGTGCGCTGAGCTCACCCTCAGCGGAGCAATGATAGCAGCCCATATTGTACTCTCCCATGCGAGCATCCAGCACAGCAACAATGTTAACGCCCTGTTGGGGCTGGCTACGCAAATAGGTAGCCACCAGAGTTCGCAGAGTGGAGACTGCGACTAATGGCAGATCGGCAGCAAAAGCCAAGCCCTGCACTGTGGCAAACCCTATGCGCAAACCAGTAAAAGACCCCGGCCCCACAGTAACGCCAATCGCATCCAGATTCGCAATGCTTACCCCTGCCTCGGTAACAAGCTCATTGACCATAGCCATAACCAATTTGGTATGGGAGCGCGGCTCTTCGGAATATTTACACCTAAGAACACCGTCTACTTGCAATGCCACAGAGCAGGCTGGCGTAGAAGTCTCAACAGTTAAAAATGACGTCATTACAAATCCAATAATCGGTGGACAAAAAAAATCCCCCACCAGTGGTGAGGGATTTTACAGGTCTCCGCCCAATTAAACTATCAGGATTTCTTGGCTGGAGCCTTTTTAGCTGCGGGTTTTTTTAATGCTGCTTTTTTTACTGCTGGCTTTTTCGCCACCGCCTTTTTTGCAGGCGCTT
>JBMZST010000195.1:0-3747 GCA_049623265.1 Porticoccaceae bacterium | reverse complement strand
GAATCGTTCTTTCCCTAAAATCTCGCTCGATCTAGGCTGACCTGTGCAATTAGGCGTTCAAGACCGTGGCCAGCAGGGATGCTGGCCTCGAGACTACAGGGACGTATTCACGTCCTGTCTTGGAGGCCTAATTGCACAGGTTAGCCGACAATCCAAGGTAAATCTGAAATGCACTAGTTTGCTTCTGGTCTTGCGGGAGATCCCTGTAAAAATGGCCCATCTACACAGATACGTTGACCATCCGGCGCAGCGCAAGCACCACAGATACCCACACCACATTTTGTGAGGTAATCGATGGCGCTAAAGATTTGATCATCACCACAAAACTCTCGCTGCACAGCCGCTGCCGCATGCACCATGGGCGCGGGCCCACAGTTATAGAATACTAACTTGTCCAGTTCGGCCGGCGACATCTCCTGCAGGCGGGCGCGCAATAACTCTGTGACCACGCCCTTAAAGCCCTGGCTACCATCATCTGTGGCCACATGCACTTCAGCGATTTGCTGACATTCCTCCAGATAGTAGAGGCGTTCCGCAGTGCGGGCACCGGTAAATACCTCGGCATTACCAAAGTCCCTGGCCAGCTGGTAGACAGCTGCAAGACCTGTACCGCCGGCTACAGCCATAATCTTGGCGTCGTCTGCGGGAGAGACAGGTATGCCATGGGGGCCACGCACATAGACCTCAGTGCCGACGGCCAAATCCATCAGGTGATGGGTAAAGGTACCCACATCAATTACCGCCAGCTGGAAGGGGTCATCGGATAGGGCAGAGAAAGGCTTCTCGCCAACCCCAGGCACCCAGAGGAAAACAAATTCGCCGGCCTGGATATTGATCTTGCGATCGAAGGTGAGCACACAGATATCTTCACAGACGCGCTTATTTTCAACCAGCACCACGGGGGCAAAATCCATATCAATATCGTAGCGAATATGGCCCTCTGCCTTATCTGAGTCAAAGCTTAGATCCGACTCCAGCTGGTTAAAGTAACTGCCAATCTCCTCTGTGGTCATGCCAGTGAGGGCCGACCCGACTCCTACAATTGTGGAGCCCGCCTTTATAAATTCTCTGGTATCTGCTGCACTGCTAACACCACCGCAGCCAATAATGGGCACATCGGTGACCGCTGCAATCTCACGCACGCATTTGAGGGCAATGGGTAGTACACCTTTACCCGACATACCACCGGCGCCATTGCTGAGTACCGGTTCACCATGGGAAGAGGTATAACCTGGACCCACTGTATTGATAGCGCAAAGACCGTCGGCACCACCAGCCACAGCAGCCAGGGCAATCTCGGCGATATTGTCAGTATTGGGGGTTAGCTTGGGAATCACTGGAATATCTACAACGGCTTTAACTGCGGCTGTGACTTCACGCACCATCTCAGGGTCCTGACCCATGGCCATGCCGTAACCTTTGGCGTGAGGGCAGGATAGATTAAGCTCTAAACCATTGGCCACAGGCGCCATAATCTTAGCCACCTCAACAAACTCTTGAACACTGCCGCCAAAAATAGACACCAGTAAAAAACGGTCTTCCGGAATACGCAGCTTAGCCATGGCATCAGCAGCTGCCTGGGCGCCCGGGTTAGTCAGGCCAACTGCATTGACAAAGCAGCCCGGGGCATACTGGCTGTACACCGGCTCTCTATTGCCTGCTCTTGGCTCAGGTCCGACGCTCTTAGTGGTAATCACACCAATCTGCGGCATATGGTCAAACATATACTGAATAATGGAGGTTGCTGTGGTGACAATGCCCGAGGGAATTGTGAAGGGACCGGAAACTGTTCTGCCAAGAAATTCTGTTTTCAACTGGGATCGCTCAAGCTGGGTTAATGGGGTCTATTACGCAGGCCGAGATTATACCGATTTTCGAGAATTAATCTGCTTCGATTTTATGGTCTAGAGCAATTTATGTCATCTCACCAATCTCTGTGCCCGGTTGCAACCAGTTAGGCACTAAATCCCTGACAGGGTGTCTATACAGATGCGGATAAAGGATTTATCCCGGGGGCAATAGTCTGCGCTGCTTACCATTGCCGCAAATAACACTAACTGAAAGAGGCGAGGGTGATGGATTACCAGTTCCGAACATTTTTTGAGATAGCCGGCACAGTCGTCCTGGTGATGCTGATGTCAGCCCTGTTAAGTTTTTTCTCGGGGCAGACATTCGCTGAGGGCATTGACTTTTTTATCGAGGAACTCAGGCAACCCATAGAATTAATTGATTTACTTCTCTGTGGTTTGCTGTTCTTTTTTTATAAAGGTTTCCGCTTTAAGCGTTAGACAGGACCCATAAAAAAACGGCCTGTATCTCTGTCTGATACAAGCCGTTCTTTAGTGGCCGCCGCTGGACAACCACTGAATTAGCTCTGGGTTAAAAGCTAGAACTGATTCATGGTGTTGTCTTTGCCTGAAGCTTTAAGTGCCGCTTCTCCAGCAAAGTATTCTTTATGGTCGTCACCTATATCCGACCCGGCCATGTTTTGGTGCTTAACACAGGCGATACCCTGACGGATTTCCTTACGCTGTACACCAGCTACATAACCCAGCATGCCCTGATCGCCAAAGTATTCCTTGGCCAAGTTATCTGTAGACAGTGCCGCTGTGTGGTAGGTAGGCAGCGTGATCAGATGGTGGAAGATACCTGCATGCTTGGCTGCATCCGCCTGGAAGGTTTTAATTTTCTCGTCAGCGGCAGCGGCCAGAGCACTGTCGTCGTAGCTCACATTCATCAGGTCGTTGCGATCATACGCGGAGACATCCTCTCCGGCTTCCACCATGGCGTCATAGGCCTGCTGGCGGAAGTTAAGTGTCCAGTTGAACGATGGGCTGTTGTTGTAGACCAGTTTGGCATTGGGTACCACTTTGCGAATCTCGTCCATCATGCCGCCGATCTGACCCACGTGGGGCTTTTCGGTCTCAATCCAAATCATATCAGCACCGTTTTGCAGGCTAGTGATACTGTCGAGAATACAACGAGCCTCACCAGTACCGGGCTTAAACTGGAATAGGTTGCTGGCGAGGCGCTTGGGGCGCACCAACTTGCCATTGCGATTAATCACCACATCGCCATTCTGCATATCCTCTGCCGACACTTCCTCAACATCTAGGAAAGAATTGTACTGGTCACCCAGATCACCGGGCTCGCGGGTTACGGCTATCTGCTTGGTTAGGCCAGCACCCAGGGAATCGGTGCGCGCGACAATTACACCGTCGTCCACGCCCAGCTCTAGGAAGGCGTAGCGCACAGCATTGATCTTGGCCAAAAAGTCTTCATGGGGCACGGTGACTTTACCGTCCTGGTGACCACATTGCTTCTCGTCGGATACCTGGTTTTCGATTTGAATACAGCAGGCGCCAGCTTCGATCATTTGTTTGGCCATCAGATAAGTGGCCTCGGCATTACCAAAACCCGCATCAATATCGGCGATTATGGGCACCACATGGGTTTGGAAGTTGTCAATCTGGTCTTGAATAGCCGCTTTGGCCTCCCCCTCAGCCTCATCTAGTTGTCGGAATAGACCGCCGAGTTCCCGGGCGTCTGCCTGGCGCAGGAAAGTATAGAGTTCACCAATCAGCGAGGCGACAGAAGTCTTTTCATGCATGGATTGATCCGGCAAAGGGCCAAACTCCGAGCGCAGCGCGGCTACCATCCAACCCGAAAGGTACAGGTATTTCCGATCGGTAGTGCCAAAATGTTTCTTAATAGAAATAAGCTTTTGCTGGCCGATAAAGCCATGCC
>JBMZST010000194.1:0-3756 GCA_049623265.1 Porticoccaceae bacterium | reverse complement strand
CTGCTGGTCGACCTGTTTACCCGGCATCAGGGTCGTATACGCTGCGTTGCCAAAGGTTTTCGCAAGCCCAACAAGCGCGGTATCAGCCGCGCGCTGTTTCCCTACACAGAACATCAGTTTAGCTGGCAGGGCAGAGGTGAGCTTAAAACTCTGACCGCTGCAGATGCTTTGGGCGCACCGGTTTTTTTGCAGCAGGAAACAGTCTTTACCGGCCTGTACGTCAATGAACTGCTCTACCGTCTGCTCCACGAGCATGATCCCCATGAGTATCTCTATCAACAGTATCGTCAGTTTATTACTCAGTTGGCAGCCCATGGCACGGATGAGTTGATATTGCGCCGGCTGGAAATGCTGTTACTCGACGAGTTGGGCTATGGCTTAGTATTGGATACAGATACTCAGGGAGCCGCCATAAGGCCCGATTGTCAGTATCAATATATTCCTGAACAGGGACTGATCGAGTTGATAAATCCTACCAAAGCCAATGGTTCTGCCCTCCAGGGTGTCGATCTGATGGCCATGGTCAAGGGTGACTTTTCACAGCGCAGCGTGCTGCTGGCAGCTAAACAGCTGACAAGGGGAGTGATAGACTTCTACCTGGGCGGCAAACAGCTGCACAGCAGAGAGCTCTATCGCCAGCATCTGATGACAGCTACTGGCGAACAGACGAATAACTAAACAGATTAAGGGTTGCGCCTATGGCTCTTGCAGTGGGTACAGATATTGTAGAGATACAGCGAATAGCCAAGGTGTTAGCGCGCCAGGGCGACCAGTTTGTGCGGCGTATTCTCTGCGAGACCGAACAGGCCGAATACCAGCGCTTAAACCAAAGTGCAGCCTTTTTGGCTAAGCGCTTTGCCGCCAAAGAGGCGGTAGCCAAGGCTCTGGGTACTGGCATTGGCCGCGGTGTTAGCTTTCAGAATATTCAGGTGGTAAACAATGAATTGGGAGCGCCTGGTATTGAACTCTCCGGTGGCGCCGCCGAGGCGATGAAATTACTCGGGGGCACCAAGCTGTTGATTAGCCTGGCCGATGAACAACAGTATGCCGTGGCCTACGTTATCTTGATTTAATATGGCTTATACCATTTAGTTCTTGGCAATAGTCTCTGTGCAGGGGCACTAACCTCTGCTCTGGGGCACAATACCCATTTTGATAAATGCTTTTTAATAGGACGAAAAATGACAGTGGATTACCCGACCATAGAGAACTGTATTGGCAATACGAGGCTAGTGCGGTTACAGCGTTTGGCAGGTGACACTTCCAATACCTTACTGGGCAAATTAGAGGGAGATAATCCCGCGGGCAGTGTAAAAGATCGTCCAGCCCTGAGCATGATCCTCAAGGCCGAGTTGCGCGGTGAGATCAAACCCGGTGATCGCCTGATTGAGGCCACCAGCGGCAATACTGGCATTGCTCTGGCTATGGTGGCCGCTATGAAAGGCTATCGCATGACCCTAATAATGCCTGACAACGCCACAGATGAGCGCAAATGGGCGATGACCGCCTATGGCGCGGAGTTAATTGAGGTAAGCCAGGCCGAGGGAATGGAGGGCGCTCGGGATCTGGCCAAGCAGATGCAGGCGGATGGCTTGGGTACTGTGCTCGATCAGTTTAATAATCCTGATAACCCTATGGCCCATTACGAGGGTACAGGCCCGGAAATCTGGCGGGACACCCAGGGCCAGGTGACCCATTTCGTTAGCTCCATGGGTACCACTGGTACCATTATGGGGGTGTCGGCCTACTTAAAGACCCAGAACCCTGAGATTCAAATTATTGGTTTGCAACCGGAGGACGGTGCGTCTATTCCGGGTATAAGGCGTTGGCCGCAGCAGTATATGCCAGGTATTTTTGATGCCGCCAAGGTGGATACTGTAATGGACATCTCTCAATCTGATGCAGAAAACGCCATGCGCCGACTGGCTAAAGAGGAAGGTATTTTCTGTGGTGTCTCCGCTGGTGGGGCGGTAGCCGCAGCATTGGAACTGAATAAAAAACTTGAGAACGCTACCATTGTCACCATTATCTGTGATCGCGGTGATCGCTATCTATCCTCAGGTGTTTTTGCATAAATTAATCGGGCTTTAACTATGGAAGCAACCTACAGTATTGCCGACCTGCGCTATTTGATGTCCCGTCTGCGAGATCCGCAGACCGGTTGTCCCTGGGATATCAAACAAACCTACCAAACCATTACACCCCATACCATTGAAGAAGTGTACGAAGTGGTCGACGCTATTGATCGGGGTGATATTCAACATCTCAGCGAGGAGCTTGGCGACCTTCTATTTCAGATCATTTTTTATAGCCAGCTGGGTGAGGAAGACAACCAGTTTAACTTTGATGCTGTGGTCTCAGGTATTACCGCAAAGCTGTTGCGCCGGCATCCCCATGTATTTCCCGATGGCACCTTAGAGTCGGTGCGCTCCAGTCAGACTGTAGCCACCGAAGCTGAGATCAAACGCAACTGGGAGGTCATTAAAAAGCAGGAGCGTTCATCACTGGGCTCCCCAGGCACGTTGGACGATATTCCTTTGGCGCTGCCCGCTCTCAGCCGCGCATTTAAACTGCAGAAACGAGCCGCAACAAGAGGCTTTGATTGGCCTCACGTCAGTGGTGTGCTGGATAAGGTCAAAGAGGAAGTTGCCGAACTTGAGCGGGAAATCGCCAATGGCAACCCACAGGCCATGGAAGATGAGATGGGTGATCTGCTGTTTAGCTGTGTCAATTTGGCCCGTCATCTGGCTCTGGACCCAGAGGCAGCTCTCACTCGCGCCAGCAATAAATTCAAGCGTAGATTTAAAGCTATGGAGGACACAGTAGGTACAGATAATTTTGCTCATCTGAGTCTGGCGCAAATGGAACAGCAGTGGGCAAAGGCGAAGCAATCTGAGAAGAGTTGATCTCGATCATAGGACATGCCTCGGGCTGTCGAGATGGATTTTCTAGGGTTGTTTGGACTGTCTAATAAGTGTATCGTGTGCGCCCGCTGTGAGAGGCTCATGCAAGTCCGTCCTCAGCCATTCACCGGCGTAACACCTGTCTGGAATAACCCGAGTTGTGAATAAAGGTACTTATTAATGCGTTTGATTCTGTTAGGCCCACCCGGTGCTGGAAAAGGCACCCAAGCTCAATTTATCACCGAGAAGTATGGCGTACCTCAGATTTCAACTGGCGATATGTTGCGTGCTGCGGTGAAAGCAGAGTCTGAGCTGGGGCTGCAGGTCAAGGATATTATGGCCTCAGGGGGACTGGTGTCAGACGATCTAATTATTGCTCTGGTAAAAGAGCGAATTTCTCAGGCAGACTGTGCCAATGGATTTCTATTTGACGGTTTCCCGCGAACTATTCCCCAGGCACAGGCACTGGTGGATGCAGGGGTTAGTATCCAGTATGTTATTGAGATGGCAGTGGATGATGAGGAAATTGTTGCCCGCTTAAGTGGACGGCGAGTGCATGAAAATTCTGGTCGCGTCTATCATGTGCAGCACAACCCCCCAGTCACAGCTGGTATTGATAATGAAACCGGTGAGCCTCTGGTGCAGAGGGAAGACGATAAAGAGGAAACTGTGCGAAATCGTCTCGATGTTTATCACCAACAAACTCAACCACTGGTGAAGTTTTATAATGACCTGGCAGCCACAGACGCGAATTCGCCGACGTTTGCATCTATAAACGGGCTGGGTCAATTGTCTGATGTTCAGGGTAGAATTGTTGATATCCTGGGATAGCAGAACAAATCTTTTTTGTTGC
>JBMZST010000193.1:0-3792 GCA_049623265.1 Porticoccaceae bacterium | reverse complement strand
TGGCGGCGCGCATGAGGCCGGATACGCTGGACGGTTTTTATGGTCAGCAACATTTAATTGGCCCAGGTAAACCGTTGCGTGAAGCCATTGAAAGCCAAACCCTGCACTCCATGGTATTTTGGGGTCCTCCAGGTGTTGGGAAGACCACCTTGGCAAAGATTATAGCTGCCTCTGCGGATGCCCATTTTGAAAGTATTTCGGCGGTGTTGTCAGGGGTCAAGGAAATACGGCAATCCATTACCAAAGCCGAGGAACAGCGAGATGTTCGAGGGCGTAAAACCATCCTGTTTGTGGACGAAGTCCACCGCTTTAACAAGTCCCAGCAAGATGCCTTTTTACCCTTTGTGGAAGATGGCACGCTGGTGTTTATAGGTGCTACCACTGAAAACCCCTCGTTTGAGTTAAACAATGCGCTGTTATCTCGGTGTCGTGTCTACGTACTTAAAAGCCTAGATAAGGCGCAGATCAAGACCGTTATTCAACAGGCATTGGTGAATACACAGGAGGGGTTGGGGCATCGACAGCTGCAACTGGAGGAAACCGCCTTAGACCTACTTGCTGAAGCCTCAGATGGTGATGCGCGACGGGCACTCAATCTACTAGAAATCGCCAATGATCTGGCGATTGAGCAAGATAATACGACGGTCATTGATAGCGCGGTGCTCGAACAGGTACTGGTGGGTGGTACCAGACGCTTTGATAAGGGCGGTGACTATTTTTACGACCAGATATCTGCGCTCCATAAATCCGTGCGCGGCTCGTCGCCAGATGCCGCCCTGTACTGGCTTTGTCGTATGCTGGATGGTGGCTGTGACCCGCTGTATATAGCCCGGCGAGTTGCTCGAATGGCTACCGAGGATATAGGTAATGCCGACCCCAGAGCTCTGGAATTGGCGCTGAATGCCTGGAATATTCAAGAGCGTATGGGAAGCCCAGAAGGGGAGCTGGCTCTGGCTCAGGCAGTGGTTTACTGTGCAGTGGCTGCCAAGAGCAATGCAGTGTATGGCGCCTTTAAGGCTGCCATGGCCGATGTTCAGTCCCTGCCAAGTTACGAGGTGCCACTGCACCTACGCAATGCCCCCACCCAGCTGATGAAAGAGCTGGATTATGGCGCGGATTATCGCTATGCCCACAGCGAAGAGGGGGCCTACGCAGCTGGAGAACATTATTTGCCAGAGGAGCTATTGGATAAGCAGTATTATCAGCCCACGAAGAATGGCCTGGAAAAGCAGATCGGCGATAAGCTACAACATCTGCGCTCTCTGGATCTACAGCACAGACAACAACAGAATAAGGAACAAGGCTAATGCATTGGTTTGCAATTGCACTGGGCGGGGCGCTGGGAGCTATGGCTCGTCATGGCGTCAGCACCTTGGTTTTCGATGCCAGTAGCGAGAAATTTCCCTATGCCACACTGTCGGTGAATGTCTTGGGCAGTTTTATAATGGGTGTACTATTTGTTGTGATTGTAGAAAAAGGGCTGCTACCGTCTGAAATGCGCAATGTTCTCATGGTGGGTTTTCTCGGTGCCTTTACGACTTTCTCAACATTCTCGCTTGATGCCCTAGGTCTATGGCAAAATGGCCACCTTTTTCTGGCCCTGATCTATGCGCTGGGGACAGTTTTTTTATGCTTGGCGGCCATTGTGATGGCAGTTTGGCTAACACGTTTGTATTTGATTTAAATGTAAGGAAATCACCATGCTCGACCCGAAGCTGTTACGTTCGGACCTAAATGCTGTTGCAGCTAGCCTACAAGTTAAGGGCTATCAGCTGGACACTGAGGCCTTTTTGGCCCTTGAAACGCAGCGCAAAGAGCTGCAGCTCGCCGCCGAAAGCCTGCAGCAGGAGCGCAACAGCTATTCCAAGTCTATGGGCAAGCTGATAGGCGAGGCCAAGGCCAAAGGTGAAGACATAGAGCCGTTAAAAGCTAAAGGCGAGCAAATAAAAGCGGACTCCGCCGCAGCTGATGCTGCTCTGGCAGCCGTTCAGGACGAGCTTAATGCTCTGGTGCAGGGTATCCCCAATATGCCCCATGAGTCAGTACCAGCGGGCGCTGACGAAGAGGACAATATAGAGATTCGACGCTGGGGTGAGCCTAAAGCGTTTGATTTTGAGATTAAGGATCATGTGGATCTGGGCGATGCTGTCCAGGGTCTGGATTTCGATACTGCCTCAAAAATCACCGGCTCAAGGTTCTCCCAGCTGCGCGGGGGGTTGGCGAGTCTGCATCGCGCTCTGACGCAGTTTATGCTCAACACCCATATTCAGGAACATGGCTACGAAGAGGTCTATGTACCCTATATAGTCAATCGTGAGTCTCTTTACGGTACAGGCCAGCTACCCAAGTTTGAAGAGGACCTGTTTAAGCTTGATGACGAGCGCCAATACTACCTGATCCCCACCGCGGAAGTGCCTGTTACTAATATCTATCGCAATGAAATTGTCGAGCAGCTCCCGGTAAAATTTGTCGCCCATACACCCTGTTTTAGGAGTGAGGCTGGCAGCTATGGTCGCGATACCAGAGGTATGATCCGACAGCACCAGTTTGAGAAAGTCGAGATGGTGCAGTTTGTGCGCCCAGAGGAGTCTTGGGATGCGCTTGAGGACCTGGTGGGTCATGCAGAGGCTATTTTACAGAAGCTGGGGCTGCCTTATCGCACTGTGGTGCTCTGTGGTGGCGATCTGGGCTTCTCTGCGGCGAAAACCTACGATATCGAAGTCTGGGTGCCCTCACAGCAGAAGTACCGAGAGATCTCATCCTGCAGTAATTTCTCTGATTTTCAGGCACGCCGCATGAAAGCCAGGTACCGGAATGCCGATGGCAAGCCGGAACTCTTGCACACATTAAATGGCTCCGGTCTGGCCGTAGGGCGAACACTGCTGGCGGTAATGGAGAATTATCAGCAAGCAGATGGCTCAATCGCGATACCTGAGGTGTTGCAGCCCCTAATGAATGGGCAGACCCATATTAAATAATGGACTACCTACCACTTTTCCATAATCTCAAAGGTCGTCGTATTCTGGTGGTTGGCGGCGGCGAAATAGCCCTGCGTAAAGTGCGTCTTGTGCAGGAGGCCAGCGCACTGATAACCATCGTTGCCAAAGACTTCTGCCCAGATCTTTTAGAGATGGATGCCAAGGATACTGCCGCTGGCTGCAATGGCCTTGAACTGATCACAGCGGCCTATGAGCACAACCACCTACTGCAGTATCCAGAGACCGTAATGGTGATTGCAGCCACCAATGATCGAGATCTAAATCGCTTGGTATCAGAGCAGGCACAGGCGGCCAACATGCTCTCCAATGTGGTGGATGATCCTGGGTTCTCTACCGTGATATTTCCCTCCATAGTGGACCGCTCGCCCATTCAGATAGCGATATCCAGTGGTGGCGATGCCCCGGTGTTGGTGCGTCTATTGCGCACTCGCTTTGAAAGCTTGCTCCCCGCCGGTATGGCCAAACTGGGGGCACTGGCAGGCAGCTTTCGCGAGCGCGTCAAAGCCAAGTTCGCCAGTGGTGCAGATCGTAAGGCATTTTGGGAAGATGTGTTCTATGGACCCATCGCCGAGCAAGCCTATGCCAACAATCTGGATGAGGCGGAGCGCCTTTTGGCTGATAAGCTCGCCAATACAAATAGTTTCAAAACCGGTGAAGTCTACCTGGTGGGTGGCGGTCCCGGTGATCCGGACCTATTGACGTTTAAGGCTCTGCGGCTGATGCAGCAAGCCGATATAGTGCTCTATGATCGGCTGGTGTCAAAAGAGGTGCTCAACCTGGTGCGACGAGATGC
>JBMZST010000192.1:0-3802 GCA_049623265.1 Porticoccaceae bacterium | reverse complement strand
CATCCCTGCTGGCCACGGTCTTGAGAGGGTGCCGTTACAGGCAAGCCTCAATACCGAACGTAATTCTTTTTCTTTGATGCACTTCTCTCACCATTCCCAGACAGCCTCCACCAATAAACCTCTCAAGCAAAGCCCGGCTATGTTATGCTCCCCGCGAGTTGACTAGACAGTCGCTGTGTTGATTTCTCGTTTATTCGCTTGCGTTTAAAGGGGTGCACCACAGAGGAAAGTCCGGGCTCCACAGGGTAGAGTGCCAGGTAACGCCTGGGGGGCGAAAGCCTACGGCCAGTGCAGCAGAGAGTAGACCGCCGATGATTCGTTCGCGAATACAGGTAAGGGTGAAAGGGTGCGGTAAGAGCGCACCGCGCTGCTGGTAACAGCAGTGGCATGGTAAACCCCACTCGGAGCAAGACCAAATAGGTTCCCCTATGGCGCGACCCGCGTTGGGAACGGGTAGGTTGCTTGAGGCAAGCGGCGACGTTTGTCCCAGATGAATGGCTGTCCACGACAGAACCCGGCTTATCGGTCAACTCACCCAATCAGTAAAAAAGGGCTAGCAGGTGACTGCTGGCCCTTTTTTATTGGCCGGATTCTTATCAACTTATATTCCTTTAAGATCTAAAGAATTACAAAAATAAAAATAAATGATCTTAAAAAACCATAAAGCTAGAAGTTACTTTAACTTGTAGCCTTACTGTCATGTTTTCTATTGGTAAATATTTTGCGTATTTTGAGTGTTCCGGGAAAAACTGGGAAAGATCTCGGAACTTACTGATTTTACTCACTTTTTTAGCCAACCCTCGGCCTTGACATTGACCTGAGCTACCCATAATCTGCACAGATGGGTAAAAGTGGCAAAAAGTGGCGAATTTAGGGCCATATGTGGAGCAAAAGGGGTAAAAGTGTTTAGAGGTAGTGATCCAATCAATATGGATACCAAGGGGCGGATGGCAATTCCGACCCGCTACCGTGCCCTGCTCGAAGACATTTGCTCCAACGACCTAGTTATCACCATAGATATGAAGTCTACCTGTTTAACGCTTTCGCCGCTGCCCGAGTGGAAAAAATTTGAAGAAAAAGTGGCATCGTTGCCGGCGATGGATGAGCTGGGCGAAATGCTCAGTCGTTTTGTTGTAGGCCAGGCCAAAGATCTGCAGGTGGACGGTAGTGGCCGGATCCTGATTCCACCAGAGCTGCGTGGTTACGCCGAGCTGGAGAAAAAGCTCGTGCTAGTAGGGCGGACCCAGCGTCTGGAGATTTGGTCGGAAGACAACTGGAATGCAGAGCGTGAGAAGTCGCAAGAAAATTATCGCAGCATGTTGGTCGACAAAGAAAATATGTCGGATGCGCTAAAAAATCTTTCCTGGTAGGGAATAGGCTATGACAGCGGTGAGTGATAACTCAGAGCAGGTTGAACACACCACGGTGCTATTGCATGAGGCTGTGGATGCCTTGGTCTCAGAACCAGGCGGTTTTTATGTGGATGGCACCTTTGGTCGTGGCGGTCATACAGCGGAGCTGCTCTCTCGCCTGTCAGGTCAGGGCTCTGTGCTGGCGATAGACAAAGACCCTCAGGCCATAGCCTCGGGCGAGGAGCGATTTGCTGGGGATGATCGACTGCAGCTTTTTCATGGCAGCTTTGCCGATCTGCAAAATGTAACAGCAGAGATGGGCAAGTCGGGTGAGGTCTCCGGTGTTTTGCTTGACCTGGGCGTGTCCTCTCCGCAGCTGGATCAGGCGGAACGTGGCTTTAGTTTTATGCGTGATGGGCCGCTGGATATGCGCATGGACACCAGTCGAGGATTGTCTGCGGCGGAGTGGATTGCCGATGCAAATGAGCAAGAGATAGCACGGGTGATTAAAGACTATGGCGAGGAGCGCTTTGCCCGCAGGATGGCCAGCGCCGTGGTTCGCGAAAGGGCGGTTAAACCCATTACAGGCACTGTCCAGTTGGCGTCGATACTGGCTGCGGCTCACCCAGCCTGGGAGCGGGGTAGGCATCCTGCTACCAAGGCGTTTCAGGGTATACGCATATTTATCAATCGAGAATTGGATGATCTGGAGGATCTGCTTTCTCAGGTAATAGACACATTAAAGGTGGGTGGTCGGCTGGTTATTATCAGCTTCCACTCACTGGAGGATCGGCGGGTAAAGCGCTTTATCCGCGATCAGGAGCAGGGTATCAAGCTACCCAAAAATTTGCCGGTGCGCGATGTGGATCGCGGGGTTCGATTGGTCAAGGTGGGTAAGGCTATCAAGCCTGCCAGTTCAGAGGTCGATGGCAATGTGCGGTCTCGTAGCGCAGTGATGCGCGTGGCCGAGCGTGTGGCTTAGATGCAGTTTAGGGTGAGTGCGCTGCAGATAGCCCTGGTTTGGATATTGGTGGTGGTCAGTGCGGTTTCGGTGGCTCTGGTAAGCCATTTAAACCGACAGCTCTATGCTCAGCTCGGAGCGCTGGAGCGAGAGGCCAACCAGATGAATGCAGATTATGGCAGATACCTCCTTGAGCAGAGCGCCTGGGGTTCACTGCAAAGGGTAGAGACTATGGCGGCGCAAAAACTTGAAATGCGCAGCCCAGAGCCAGAAGAAATTTTGATGGTAAAGCGCAACTAACCAGTGATTGGTGAGTTGGGTGAAAAGAGCTGAACAGGCTCAGAATGATATAAAAAGGTTAGGGAAAAAGTGGCCAAGACATCGGTAAAGAAGGTTATACCGCGCTGGCGTTACTATCTGGTAATGCTTGGGTTGGCCTCCCTGCCGATTTTAGTCACAGGCAAAATTGCCCAGCTGCAGGTGATGCCCAATGAGGAGCGCGGCGTCGACTTTTTGCAAACCCAGGGCGATGTGCGTGCCATCCGTGAAGAGACAATTCCCGCTTACCGTGGTTTGATTACGGATCGCAATGGTGAGCCATTGGCCGTGAGTACGCCAGTGATTACCCTGATTGCCAATCCCAAATATATGCAGACCGCCGCCACTGAGGCTGACTTGGCGCGACTGGCTGATGCCATGGAGATTTCGCTGGCAGCACTCAAGGCGCGGCTCAAGCATTATCGCAATAAGTCTTTTATGCGCCTTGCGCGTCAAATATCTCCCGCCGAGGCGGAAAGAATTCTCAGTCTACGTATACCTGGCGTTACTGGTCAGCAGGAGTACAAGCGTTTTTACCCGGCTGGCGAAGTGACTGCTCAGTTGGTGGGCATTACTGATATCAAGGATCAGGGCCGCGAGGGTATGGAGCTAGCCTACGACAGCTGGCTAACCGGTGAGCCCGGTTCTAAGAAGGTGATGAAAGATCGCGCTGGTCGCATTATCAAAGATATCTCCCTAGTCAAGCCGGCCAGTCCGGGAGAGGCATTGCGCCTGAGTATTGATCTGCGTGTGCAGTACGCAGCCTATCGCGCCCTTAAAGCCTCAGTTAAGAAGCACCAGGCTAAGTCTGGTTCTGTGGTGGTGTTGGATATTGAGACTGGCGAGGTGTTGGCCATGGCCAATCAGCCTTCCTTTAACCCCAATGATCGCTCTGTACTAAAATCTGGCGCCACCAGAAATCGTGCTATTACAGACCAGATGGAGCCTGGCTCAACAGTTAAGCCCTTCACCCTATTGGCGGCGCTGGAGAGCGGAAAATTTGCCGCCAATACCGAGATTGATACCAGCCCTGGCTATCTCAGAGTGACCTATAAAACCTTTGTTGATCCCAAGAACTACGGTGTGTTGGATCTTGCCGGAATCCTCACCAAGTCGAGTCAGGTGGGCACTACTAAAGTCGCTCTGGAGTTAGATCCCAATACAACCCGTG
>JBMZST010000191.1:0-3843 GCA_049623265.1 Porticoccaceae bacterium | reverse complement strand
CTTTTATTGGTCAGGCATTCAACAGTGCCGCTAACCGAGTTGCGTCTAAATAACAGATCACTGTTGCCAGATAGTTCCCGCGCCTTGACCTTGGCAGTCACCTGCTTTTGGTCATCGAGCATAGTGACCACTGTGCCTGCGGTGATATACAGTCCTGCCTCTACTGTACAGCGATCTCCCAGAGATATGCCCAGGCCGGCATTGGCTCCCAGCAGGCACTTCTCGCCCATAGATATCACCATGCTGCCACCGCCGGAAAGGGTGCCCATAATGGATGCGCCGCCGCCAATATCAGAGCCTGCGCCACAGAAAACACCGGCTGATACTCGTCCCTCGATCATATTGGGACCCTCGGCGCCGGCATTAAAGTTGATAAAGCCCTCGTGCATTACGGTGGTGCCTTCGCCCACGTAGGCTCCCAGCCGCACTCTTGAGGTGTCGGCAATGCGGACACCAGAGGGCACCACATAGTCGACCATTTTTGGAAACTTATCGACACAGTCCACTGACAGGCTGTGACCCGCCATGCGCGCTGCCAGCTGCCGTTCTGGAAGCTCATCGATATCAATGGCGCCAGCGCTGGTCCAGGCTACATTTTTGAGTACCCCAAAGATACCACTGAGATCTGTGCCATGGGGCTTGACCAGTCGATGGCTCAGCAGATGTAACTTTAGATATCCCTCTGGCACTGTGGCCGGAGCACTGTCTTCTGTCATCATAACCGCCACTACCGGGCGATTTGAGGCGGCTAGCACAACAATATCTTCGGCCAGGGCTGAATGACCATTGTGACGCAGAGCGGATTCAAGCGCCGCTAGCTGCTCGCTGCTGGGTTCACTTTCACCAGTCTCCAGGCCCAGGCTAAGGCGGAAAATATCGCCGATGGCCTCATCTGGGTTTAGCAGTGGGGCGGGATAGAAAACTTCCAGCCATTCATTGCGAATATTTTTGGTGCCAACACCAATGGCCAAACTGTACAAACTACTCATGCTATTACTCTTGTTTAAAGGTTGAAAATGCTTTGGTATAGGTCAGGTTTAAATCCGACGGTAATTTCGCCATCGATATCCAGTATCGGGCGTTTGATCATAGCCGGGTGCTCGGTCAGCAGTGCGGCCACATTGTCACGATCCGTGCTGTCTTGAATACTGCTATCCAGTTTACGCCAGGTGGTACCTCGGCGGTTGAGCACGGTTTCCCAGTCCGCCTGTTGAAGCCAATTTTCGATCTGGGACTGATCTATGCCGTCTGCCCGAAAGTCGTGAAATTGATATTCAATACCCTGATCGGTTAGCCAGTTGCGGGCCTTTTTGATGGTGTCGCAGTTCTTAATGCCAAAGAGGGTGATCACTGTTTGTCTTCCTGATTATCTGAGTGGTTAAGCATAGCAAAGCTCTCAGGGCTTGTGCGCCACGAAGGGCTTTTTGCGATTGGGGTAGCAGGTGGTGCAGATATCGCAGACCCGGCCATCACAGCCTCTGGCTGAGCAAAATTCGCGGCCGTAAAAAATAATCTGCAGATGAAGTTTGTTCCAGGCCTCTCGGGGGAACAGCTTTTTTAAATCCCGTTCGGTCTGCACCACCGATTTGCCCTTGGTCAGACCCCAGCGCTGGGCCAGTCTGTGGATATGGGTGTCGACGGGAAAGGCGGGCTGACCAAAGCCCTGGGACATAACCACACTGGCGGTCTTATGACCAACCCCGGGAAGCTTCTCCAGTGCGGCCATATCTTCGGGCACTTGGCCCTGATACTGATCCACCAGTATCTTCGACAGCGTTGAGATGGCGCTGGATTTTTGTGGGGCCAGTCCGCAGGGACGCACTATTTTATAAATGGTATCCAGAGGCACATGCTGCATATCATGGGCATTATCGGCCTCAGCAAACAGTGCTGGTGTTACCTTGTTAACCCGTTCGTCGGTGCACTGAGCGCTGAGCAGTACAGCCACCAACAACTCAAAATGATTGCTGTGATCCAGGGGCACCGGCGTCTCTGGGTACAGCTGGTTCAGCCGTTGCATAATAAATTCAGCGCGTTGTTTTTTTAGCATAGTCGGCAATCAGGGGGTTAGGCTGTCAACATAGCGCACAATGCGCTGCGCGGCTTCGACACATTCATCAATATCTGCCACCAGTGCCATGCGCACACGATTTTGCCCCGGGTTACCTGTGGCTGTGGGCCTGGATAAATACTGTCCGGGCAGCAGGGTGACATTTTGTTGAGCATAAAGTCCCAGCGCAAACTCTACATCATCAATCGGGGTTTTAGGCCAGAGATAGAAGCTGGCATTGGGCGGCGTAAACTCTAATCTACCCTGCAAAATATCGCAGACCGCAGCAAATTTTTCCCGGTATAGGCTGCGGTTGGCAATCACATGGGACTCATCGCTCCAGGCAGCAATGGACGCTTCCTGGGTGGGCAGTGACAGGGCGCAGCCGTGGTAGGTGCGATATGTCAAAAAGTTCTGTAGCAGTTGCTGGTCGCCGGCGATAAAACCTGAGCGCAGACCGGGCAAATTAGAGCGCTTGGACAGGCTATGGAACACCACACAGCGGCTGAAGTCCGAGCGACCCAGCTGTTGGCAGGCATCGAGTAATCCTAGGGGTGGCCTGTCTTCGTCCAGGTAGACCTCGGAATAACACTCGTCACTGGACAGAATAAAGTCGTATTTATCGGCCAGCTCAAGGGCCTGCTGATACTGGGCCAGCGACATAACTGCACCTGTGGGATTGCCAGGGGAGCATATCTGCAACAGCTGACATTGCTGCCAAATTTCCTCCGGCACCCTGCCCAGGTCTGGGATAAATCCGTTCTCTGGGTCGCAGTCGAGATAGTACAGCTGTGCTCCGGCCAGTAGAGCTGCACCCTCGTAAATCTGATAAAAAGGGTTGGGTGACACCACGACGGGGTTGTTGCCCTGGTAGTCGATCACGGCCTGAGTGAAGGCAAATAACGCCTCCCTGGTACCAGCCACTGGTAATACCTGCGTCATGGGATCAATGCTTTCTGCAGGCAGAGAAAAACGCTGCTCAAGCCATTGGCTAATGGCTGTCCGCAACTCGGGGCTGCCAGCAGTGGTGGGATACAGCGCTAGTTTATCTATGCTGTCACACAGGCGCTGCTTAACAAATTCTGGTGCCGGATGCTTGGGTTCGCCAATAGACAGAGCTATGGGTTCGAGGCCAGACGGCGGCTGTATACCAGCCTTTAACTGCTTAAGCTTCTCAAAGGGGTAGGGGTGCAGCAGTTGCAGATTAGGATTCATTATTTGCTCGCATAGTAGGGTCTACTTTTCCTCTGAGTTGCGGGCGTCAAGTTCACTGCAGATAGTCTGCTGAAGCTTTTGGCCAAAGGCTTCGTCGGTTAAAGGTTTATGACTGAAATCGGTGAGGTAGAACGTATCCTCAACTCGCTCGCCCAGAGTCGAGATTTTAGCATTGTAGAGGTTCAGGCCAAAACGCAGAAATATACTCGCTAAGTGTGCCAGCAGCCCTGGGCGGTCTGGGGTTATGACCTCCAGCACTGTGGTGTTGGTCTCAATGTCATTGCTTAGAGAGGTCTGGGTCTTAAGAGTGAAGCTCTTTAACTGGCGGGATGTGCGTCGCGAGATATCAAACTTGACGTTGCTAGGGTCGATAATAGCCTGTTTCAGCGAATTCGCCACCAGTGTGCAGAGAGGTTGATTGTTGCCAATTGGACGATTTTCGTCGTCGAGTATATAGAATACATCGAAGGCGCGATCGTCGCTGGTGGTGTGCAGTCGGGCATCCTGAATATTGAGCTGCAGCTGGTCCAGCACGGCGGAGATAATGGAAAAGATATTCTGCCGGTCTGTGGCGTGGA
>JBMZST010000190.1:0-3863 GCA_049623265.1 Porticoccaceae bacterium | reverse complement strand
ACGGTGATCCCTGCTCGATTCTGGAAAATGAATTTGTAAAACCTGGCAAAGGTCAGGCATTTAACCGGGTTAAGTTACGCAATCTTAAAACTGGCCGTGTACTGGAAAAAACCTTTAAGTCTGGTGAAAGCCTGGAAGGCGCCGATGTGTTGGATATGGATATGCAGTACCTCTATAACGACGGCGACTTCTGGTATTTTATGGAGCCTGAGAGCTTTGAGCAGCACCAGGCCAATGAAAATGCCGTAGGTGAGGCCCTGCAGTGGCTCAGCGAGCAGGATATCTGTGTGGTTACCCTTTACAACGGTGCGCCGCTCTCGGTTGTGCCCCCGAACCATGTCGAGCTGGAAATTGTCGAGACCGATCCGGGTCTGCGTGGCGATACCGCTCAGGGTGGCAGTAAGCCCGCCAAGCTGGTGACCGGTGCAACCGTCAAGGTGCCATTATTCTTGGATCAGGGCGACGTGATTAAGGTGGATACGCGCACCGGTGAATACCAGGGCCGGGTTAAATAAATCAGTCTTACCATGGGTCGGGCTGGCAGGAGGGTGACGCATTGAGTAATTGGCAGCCTGGCGCCAGTCTGGCTATGTTGCGCCGGCGCGCCGAACTGCTCGCTAATTTGCGTCACTTCTTTTTTAACCTGGGTGTCAACGAGGTGGATGTGCCGGTCCTGGGGCGCTCGACCGTCACTGACAGCAATATAGAAAGCATTACCACAGATCTATATGGCGGTAGTGGGTACTTACAAACATCCCCTGAATATTTTATGAAGCGGCTACTGGCTGCGGGCAGTGGCGATATTTACTGCCTGGGCAAAGCCTTTCGCAATGGCGAGGCCGGACAGCGCCATAATCCGGAATTTACCCTGTTGGAATGGTACCGTTGCGGCTGGGACGAACACCAGTTGATGGACGAGGTAGCTGATCTGATCAATCAGGTTTATATGGCCAGCGGCCAGCTGCCACTGGCTGTGCATCGAGGCAGCTATGCAGACTATTTTGCTCAGGCGCTGGCAGTGGATCCCCATACTGCCCCATTGGAGCAACTGCAACAGCTGGCCGTGACATCTGGTTCCGAAAGCTGGGCCGGGGAAAGCCGCGCCAACTGTCTGGATTTGCTGTTTTCCCTGCGCGTGGAGCCTCAGTTACCCGAGGGCCTGGTGTTTGTCTATGACTATCCTATCTGCCAATCGGCTCTGGCTCAGACCACAACCAATGGCCAAGGTCAAAATGTCAGCCGCCGATTTGAAGCCTTTATTGATGGTATGGAGTTGGCCAATGGTTATTTTGAGCTTAGAGACGGCGCGGAGCAGCAGCAGAGGTTTGCTCAGGACTTAAAGGCCAGGTCTGCTGCCAATAAACCCAGGGTAGCGGTAGATAGCCATTTGGTGGACGCACTGCACCAGGGACTGCCCAGCTGCGCCGGTGTGGCGCTGGGTGTGGACCGGCTGCTCATGCAGTTGCAAGGGGCTGGCTCGATCGCCGAAGTGATGCCATTTAGTTGGGAGCGATGTTAGCTGCACTTAAAGTAGTGGTCCATGACTTTAGAGGGCTCCTCGGTTTTAGTATGCCCAACCACCGAGGCTGGTACGCCGGCGACAATATCATGGGGCGCCACTGGTTTTAGCACCACGCTAGAGGCTGCCACCATGGCGCCTTCGCCGATTTCAATATTGCCCAGAATCTTTGCCCCCGGCCCCAGCAGCACACCGCAGCGAATCTTGGGGTGACGGTCGCCGCTCTCTTTCCCAGTACCGCCCAGAGTCACGGACTGCATAATAGATACAGAGTCTTCAACCACGGCAGTTTCACCAATCACCAGCCCAGTGGCATGGTCAATCATCAGTCCTGAGCCGATCACGGCAGCCGGGTGAATGTCCACGGCAAACACCAGGGAAATACGGTGTTGAATCAGCAGTGCCAGCGAGCGCTGGTCGCTCTGCCACAAACTGTGCGCCACGCGATAGGCCTGCAGCGCCAGAAATCCCTTAAAGTAAAGAAATGGCGAGCTGTACATATGGCAGGCTGAATCGCGGTCGACAGTTGCCTGAATATCCCGTGCCGCGGCTTGGATAATGCCCGGCTCAGCGAATACTTCGCTCATAATGTCCCGCAGCATGGAGGCAGGCATGGCGCTACTCGCCAGTTTGTTGGCCAGGTGAAAGCTCAGCGCCTCTCCCATACTGCCGTGGTCCAGCAGCGTAGCCTGCAGAAAGGGCGCCAGCACGGGCTCGGATGCCATGGTTTGCTGGGCTTCGCTGCGAATGTTCTGCCATACCTGATCGGCCATCGCGCTGTGCTCTGTATTTGTCATGATTATCTGTCTAAGTCATACCCCTGAGGCGTTATTTTGGGTCAGGCGGAGTCAATATGCCAGCCTGTTCTTGCGATACACCATATATCCACAGCGTATACGCCTGCCGCCAGCAGTGCTTTCGCCGCCGAACTGGCGGTTGCCCCTGTGGTGACCACATCGTCAATCAGAGCCACAGTGGCCCCCTGGATAGTTTTGGCGGCGCGCACCTCAAAGGCATTGTGCATA
The DNA here is from genome assembly GCA_049623265.1 of Porticoccaceae bacterium. Lineage (GTDB taxonomy): Bacteria > Pseudomonadota > Gammaproteobacteria > Pseudomonadales > Porticoccaceae > HTCC2207. The sequence continues at coordinate 1,319 of JBMZST010000190.1, read as the reverse complement.
GAGTGCAGCCGCTGGTGCTTGCCCTGCAAATGTTGGGGTCTGCTATAGGCTCTGCGCCGCAGGCAATGACTATAAATTTTGCTGTTGCCCATGCCTAGGGCCAGTATCTGCGCTATGCCTTGGCTCTGATTAAAGCCGCGGCGCAGCTGTCGGCTCCAGTGCAGAGGCACAGGAATCAGAATATCCGGCCGCTGCTGGTCGCCATAGGCGGCTGTAATCCGCTCCGTTAACAGCTCGCTGAGCTGGCGCAGCTGTGGCGCATAGGCATCCGCTTTTATCCGTTTGATCATATGGCTAATCGGCTGCTGATATTCAAATGCTGAAATACAGCGGCGAAAGGCTGGGGGCCGGTGCTGGCAGTCTGCACAAATAATGCCTTCACAGGCGCTCTCAAGAGGTATTGCACAGCGAAGACAATGGTTGCCAAGCCAGGGTAGGTCTGAGATACAGGGATTGCACAAACAGTGGTTACCTGGAGCCAGGTAGTCTTTGCAGCACAGACATTCCCCAGGTAGCAGAGCACTGGCCCAATATTTGGTTTGGCCGAATCGGGTCGGTTTTAAGCGGTTAAACAGCCTGAACAGGCGGCTAGGTCGGGCCGTCAATAGCAAACCTCCCTGTTTGCCAGTGCAGGGGCTAGGCCCTAGCTGACATTGTGGGTGGGGTCGTTGTCGTCTTCGTCTTCTACGTCGCCATTATTGGCAGCATCTGGATGGTCCTTGCTCAAATCACTGTCATTGAGACCATAGTCTTCGCTTAGAACGCCGCCAGGCACCTTGGGAGCATAGTCTCGTGGCGGCTGAATATCTTCAGCACTGATCAGTGGATTGCCATCTTCATCAACCAGGCTGAGGTCAGAGCCGCCGGCCTTTAATAATTGACGGCCCACCTCTGGGCTTGCCAAGCGTATGGCGCTGGTGGCTAGGTGTTCGTGAATCTGACGGTAGCTCTGGGCCATGTTGGTGGTCAACTGAGACACGGTCAAAAAGTGCTCTGTCACTTCCTGCTGGTAGCGTTTGAGCTGCTGTTCACTCTGTTCCAGTCGCTTCTCCAGCTCCGCTGCTGAGGACGAGGCGCTGCCGGACTTGCGCGAGTATAGGTGCCCGATACCTGCACCTATCAGAAAGAAAGCTGCTGCAACAAGTATCATGGTCAGAGTAATCAATGTAATGTCCCCATCTGTAAAGACCCAGTCTCCCTGGGAGCTGTGCCAGGTTTTGCCATCAAGCTCCGTTATTGTAACGCAAAATCTCAGCTTTAGTGTTGCATAGTTTGGGTTGTCACCAACTTATTTGATAGTTACAGTTCTCCCTGCTCAA
>JBMZST010000189.1:0-3872 GCA_049623265.1 Porticoccaceae bacterium | reverse complement strand
CTCGGGAAATTCATCGGTAACAAAGATAAATGCAATATGGGGAGCGTCAAAGAACTCAAAATTTCTCATCCAGGACCAGGCCCGCTTCTCTGGATTATCTCGGGTAACACCCTGGTGCTCCCACAGGCCCAGGGCTGAACATATCTGACGCTCCTTGTAGTCGCCCGTAAACTTGCCCAGCCAGGGGAAATCTGGGTTGCCCGCAGTATCTGTCGACGCGGCAGCCATCATTTTCTGACGCATGCGATCACAGGCCTGTCCCGACAGAACATGGACATGCCAGGGCTGCACATTACAGTTTGACGGTGCCCAACTGGCCAGCTCAAATAGCTGCTCCAGGGTGTTTTGATCTACCTGCTGGGATGTAAATCCACGGTATGAATGTCGAGCGCGCACGGCATCTGCAAATTCCATTCTGTTCCCTCTCAATTAGCTGCTGTTATTGGCTTGGCGGTGACTGTAACAAACTGTTTACCAGTTTGCAGACAAAAAAAAGCCCCGATGTAGCTGGGGCTTTAAAAGGGTTAATCTGCATCTCTGGGTGCTTCAACCCTTAAGTTGCCTTGCGTTGTCACTGGATTTAACTGGCGTCAAAATACTCTGTAGGCATAGCCATCAAGGAATCCAAGTTGGCCCCTATGGTCTTTGCATGTACCTTAGCCTGCGGCAGCATACGCTCAAAAAAGAACTCTGCGGTATGCAGCTTCTGCTGCAGAAACTGGCTGTCTCCTTCACCAGTGTCCAGCTGCGCCTGAGCGGCCGAACTCATTTTTGCCCACATAAAGGCCATAAAGGCATAACCCGAAAACATCAGAAAATCATTGGACCCTGCACCCACGGCATCTGGGTTGCGCTTGCCTTGCATGGCTAGCTTATAACCGAGATAACGCCATTTAAGGGCCAGTTTCACCAGAGTCCAGGCCTGTTTGCGCTGCATTTTATTGCCTCTGGGCCAGGAGAGGGATTTAGCAGCAAAACTCAGCATTTCACCGGTAAATATCTTTAACTGCGTAAACCTGTCCAAGAGAACCTTGCGACCAATCAGATCGAGCGCCTGAATTCCTGTGGTTCCCTCGTACAATGTTGCAATGCGGCTGTCTCTGAGAATCTGCTCCATACCCCATTCCTGGATATAGCCATGACCACCGAAAACCTGCACTCCATGATTGGCTGCTACAACGCCCTGTTCAGTGATAAAGCCTTTGAGAATGGGCGTGCAAAAGCCCAGTCGGTCTTCAGCCGCATCTCGTATTTCGGCGGTCTCGCCACCTACGAAAAGGTCGGCAAACTGGCTGGCATAGGTGACCATAGCTCGACCGCCCTCGGCAATAGCACGCTGAGTAAGCAGCATGCGCCGTACATCTGGATGCTCCACTATAGCGTCAGCTGGGCCATCGGGATTTTTGACGCCAGACAATGAGCGCATAGCTAAGCGTTCACGCGCATACTGCGAGGCACCCTGATAAGAGCGTTCGGCAGCAGCCGCACCCTGACTGGCAGTGCCTATACGAGCCACATTCATATAGGTAAACATGGCATTGAGGCCGTCGTGAGGCTTGCCGATAAGGAACCCTGTGGCATCGTCAAAGTTAAGCATGGCTGTGCCATTGCCATGAATACCCATTTTATGCTCTATAGAGCCACAGCGGACGCCATTGCGCTCACCAACAGAGCCATCCGCAGCAGGCAAAAATTTAGGGATAATAAACAGCGAAATCCCTTTGGTACCCTCGGGTGCATCCGGCAGCTTCGCCAGAACAATATGTACAATATTTTCTGTGAGATCATGCTCGCCAGCACTGATAAATATCTTGGTGCCATTGATGGCGTAGCTGCCATCATCTCTGGGCACGGCTTTGGTTTTTAGCTGCGCCAGGTCTGTTCCACAATGGGGTTCTGTCAGACACATGGTGCCGCTCCAAACTCCGCTGATCAGCTTGGTTAAATAGGTCTGCTTTTGCTCCTCAGTGCCATGGTCTTCCAATGTGGCAACGGCACCTTCGCTAAGCCCAGGGTACATGGCCCAGGCCCAGTTGGCGGTGGTAATCATTTCATTGATCGCGACACTGATCGATGAGGGAAGCCCCTGGCCTCCCATGTCTGGGCTGCCAGTGAGAGATGTCCAGCCGGCCTCAATAAACTTAGCATAGGCTTCTTTAAACCCCGCGGGGGTTGTTACCACGCCATCGTCCCAGGTACAGCCCTTATCCCCGGACTGATATAAAGGGGCCAATTCAGTCTCGCTAAACTTTGCTGCCTCCGTAAAGATGGCGTCCAGCATATCCGGCGTCGCCTGGTCACCCCCTTTGACGTGTTGATATTTGGACTGCATATCCAATACATCATTAAACAGGAACAGATAGTCTTTTAACGGCACTTTGTAATTGAGCATAGGGTAGTCCTAGGTAATAAATCCTTCCAGATGAGCTTGATCAGCTGTCTGGTTAAAGAGAGAAAATTGCTGTTTGCCCTCCAGCTGCTGCGCGTAAAACAGCACCAGAGAAGGCAAAAACAGGGGTCTGTGGAAGGTCACATCAACGGCGTAGCCCTCTGCAGGGATCTGCTGATCCAGAGCTGCCAGGCAGCGCGCCTTGCTCCACATGCCATGGGCTATAGCCTGTTTAAAGCCAAATAGCTTGGCGGTGATATCGGTTAAATGAATCGGGTTATAGTCACCGGAGACCCGAGCATAACGACGCCCTATATCGGCGTCCACCAGCCAGCTCTGGGGCTCGCCCTCACGCCGGATGGGGGCAAGGGATTCTCTGGGTAACCCAGTTTTAGCGCGGTGTAAAAATACCGACTCAGCAGTCCAGACGACCTGATTATCCACCTTGGCGCTGACATCAATATTCCACTCCAGACCCCTGGAGCTGAGCACAGAATTGCCTATGGCCGCAGTCATATCCACTGGCTGACGGATATCGAACTGGTGGTGCACCGCAATCTGGTTGCGCAGATGCACCTGGCCCATAGCGCGCATGGGAAAGTCTTGTTGAATCAGTATCTTGAGAAAAAGCGGAAACCCCAGCATATGCAAGTAGGTGGCTGGTAGTTTTTCGCTGGACTGAAAGCCACAGAGCCGCTGGTAAGCTGAAAGGTGCTGGGGGTTTATCACCAGCGAGTTGATCTGAGTACTGAGCCCTGGCAGCTGATCACCCAGCGCGTAGTTACCGGACTTAAACGCGGCCTTACCCAATAGCGACGGCATACTGGGAAGCTCCTGCATCACTATCGGCGGCTGTTTCTCTGCGGGCTTTTGCATCTGTGCAGTTTTGTTCATGGACTTCATAATGAGTACATTCTCCTTGTCAGTCATTGGCTATAAAAATAGGCTGTTTTGTCATTTCGGCCAATTGTGTATGATGGCACTCTTTTAGCTTTCGTAGGCCCTCCTCAGGCTAGGTTGATGGTATGACAGGTTTAACCGATTCAGGCACGCTGGCCCGTCTCGCCTATCAGGGTCTGGTCAATCTCGGCGTAGATGCAGATTTGGTGATGCAGCGCTCCGGGCTCAACCCAGACCAGTTGTACCAGGCCAATTTGCGCACTAAATTCAGTGCTCAGCCACTATTTTGGAAAGCAGCGGCAGAGCTCTCCAACGACCCCTGTATTGGACTGCACCTCGGGGAAAAAATGCCGGTTTACAAGGGACAGATACTGGAGTATCTGTTTCTCAGCAGCCCAACCTTTGGCGATGGTCTACGTCGGGTACTGAGGTATCAGCGCCTTATCAGCGATGCACTCCACGGCCAGCTATCAGAGCAGCCCACTCCCTGCTTAACCAGCTACTTTGCCGACCACCAGTATGCCACCTCACATCTTGCTGAGGCCATGGTGCTAGGACTGATTCGCTGCTTCCAATCAGTCAC
>JBMZST010000188.1:0-3881 GCA_049623265.1 Porticoccaceae bacterium | reverse complement strand
GATATGATGACCATTACCATTGCTGCCATCACTGTGGGCATCGGCGTGGATCATTCGATTCACTACATCACCAGGTTTAAACGTGAATTTGCCCAGCACAGCAACTATCTGCAGTCTATGCACCGGGCCCATGCCAGCATTGGCCGAGCCCTGTTTTATACCGCGATTACCATTATCGTGGGCTTCTCCATTTTGGCCCTGTCCAATTTTATTCCGTCTATTTACTTTGGCCTGCTTACCGGACTGGCTATGACCGCTGCGCTACTGGGTTCAATGACCCTGCTACCAAAGTTAATTTTGTTGACGCAACCCTTTGGGAAAGAAACAAATTCTGACGCCCAGCAGCCTCCAGGACAGTAATCTATGCCCCTGGTAACACTGCAAGATATCTATCTTAGCTATGGTCAGCCCCCGTTAATCGATCATATCAATCTAGTGATCGAGCGGGGTGAGCGAGTCTGCCTGATCGGCCGCAATGGTGCAGGTAAGTCCACCCTGCTGAAGATCTTAACGGGCCAGATCACTGCCGACGACGGTGTGCTTAAACGCGAGTCTGGGGTTGCCATCGCTCAGCTGGAGCAATCCGTGCCCGAGGATGCCAAAGGCACTGTGTTCGACGTTATAGCCCAGGGGCTGGGCACTGCCGGCGAGCTGGCCAAGCGCTATCACCATCTGGTTGTCGAACTGGGGAACAATCCCAGTGACCAAACCCTGCGTGATCTGGAGGAATGTCAGAGCGAGCTGGACCGGGTGAATGGCTGGGATATTAACCAGCGCGTAGAGTCTATTATCACCAGAATGGATTTGGATGCAGATGTGGATATATCCAGCCTGTCAGGAGGCTACAAGCGCCGCGTGCTTCTGGCCCGAGCTCTGGTCTGCGAACCCGACCTGCTGCTACTCGATGAGCCCACCAACCATCTAGATATAGATGCCATTCAATGGGTGGAGCAGTTTTTGCTGAAATGGGAGGGCTCTTTATTATTTATCAGCCACGACCGTCGCTTTATGGACAATCTGGCGACGCGCTTTATTGAGATAGATCGCGGCCAGCTGGCAGAATTTAACTGCGACTACGCTACCTACCTAAAGCGCAAAGAGGAGATACTGGAAGTTGAAGACAGGCAGAATGCCCTCTTTGACAAACGCCTGTCCCAAGAAGAGGTATGGATTCGTCAGGGCATCAAGGCCCGGCGCACACGCAACGAGGGCAGGGTACGCGCTCTGGAATCTATGCGTCGCGAGTATGCCGATCGTCGCAAGCGCCAGGGCACTGCGCGTATGGATATTCAACAGGCCGAGAAATCCGGCAAAATTGTGGCCGAGGCCCACAATATTAGTTTCGCTTTTGAGGGCGACCAACAGCCCGTGGTACGCAATTTTTCTACATTGATTCAGCGGGGCGACAAAGTCGGTTTTATTGGTCGCAATGGCGTAGGTAAAACCACGTTGATCAAACTACTGCTCAATGAGCTAAGTCCTCAGCAGGGATCTATTAAAACCGGCACCAATCTCAGTGTGGCCTATTTTGACCAGTATCGCTCAGCGCTGGATGAAGAGAAATCTGTGCAGGACAATGTATCCGGTGGCCGCGATATGCTGGAGATCGGCGGCAAACCCAAGCATGTCATCAGTTACCTGCAAGATTTTTTATTTGCCCCCGAGCGCTGCCGTCAACCGGTCAAAGCGCTTTCCGGTGGTGAGCGCAATCGTCTTTTACTGGCCAAGCTATTTACCCAGCCATCCAATGTGCTGGTGCTCGACGAGCCCACCAATGATCTGGATATAGACACTCTGGATCTTCTCGAGGAACTGCTGATCGACTACAAAGGCACGATTATTTTGGTAAGTCATGACCGCGCCTTTCTCAATAATGTGGTCACCAGCACCTTGGTCTTTGAAGGCGATGGCCAGATCAATCAATATGTAGGTGGCTATGATGACTGGCTGCGACAGCGCAAAGTCGAGCAACCCAAAATTATCCAGCAGCCGGTGAAGACAGAGACCAAAACGGTTTCGGCGAGGAAAAAGCTATCCTACAAAGATCAGCGAGAGCTGGATAATCTGCCCCAAGAGATTGAGAACCTGGAGACAGAGATCGCAGAGATCTCCGAGCTTATCAGTCAGCCAGATTTTTACAAAGGCGATCGCACTGAGACCGCCAAAACCGAAACCCGCCTGTCGGAGCTTCAGCAGCAGCTGAGTCACTGCTACGAGCGCTGGGAAATACTGGAAAACCTCTAAACCATTATTTTCCGGCTACCGTAGCGAAACAGCGCCGATAGCTTTAAAATTGCGCTGCCTCACTTCAGTTTAATAACCGGATGTCCATAAAAACCCTATGACCACAGTGAAATCTCCCCTAGTACTGTTAATACTCGACGGCTTTGGCTACAGCGATAATCCAAAGTACAACGCCATTGCCGGCGCTAATGCTCCGGTGTGGGACAAATTGTGGCGCAATAACCCCAAGACATTAATTCATACTTCTGGTCTGGCAGTGGGCTTGCCCGACGGGCAGATGGGCAACTCTGAAGTAGGTCATATGACTCTGGGGGCTGGCCGAGTGGTGTATCAAAATTTTACCCGTATCAATAAAGCCATTGCCGATGGCGACTTTTTTACCAACCCGGTATTTTGCGACGCCGTGGACAAAGCTGTGGCCAGCGACAACGCTGTTCACATTATGGGCTTGCTATCTCCGGGTGGGGTTCACAGCCATGAAGACCATATCAATGCCATGCTGGAATTGGCGGCTCAGCGGGGAGCGACCAAAGTCTATATACACGCCTCTCTGGATGGTCGTGACTGCCCACCGCGCAGCGCCAAACCCTCACTGGAAAAAACTCAGGCACTGTGCGAGCAATTAGGCGTAGGTCGTATTGCCTCCATTGTTGGCCGGTTTTATGCCATGGATCGAGACAATCGCTGGGACCGCGTGGAGCAGGCCTATCGGCTGATTACGGAGGGCGTGGGCCATCATAGCGCCAGCGACCCGATCAGCGCCCTGGAAGCGGCCTATTCCAGGGACGAAAACGATGAATTTGTTCAGGCTACCACCATCGCCGGCCCCGGAGAGTATCCCGTAGCCATAGAGGATGGCGATGCGGTGATCTTTATGAACTTCCGCCCTGACCGTGCCAGAGAAATTACCCATGCCCTTGTAGATACCGACTTTGAGGGTTTTGATCGCGCTGTAGTGCCAAACATGTCCACCTTTGTTATGGCCACAGAATACGAGGCCAATATCCAGGTGCCCTGTGCCTACCCACCGGAAAATCTGGTTAACTCACTGGGCGAATATTTGGCCGCCAATAACAAACAGCAGCTGCGCATTGCAGAGACCGAAAAGTACGCCCATGTCACCTTCTTCTTTAGCGGCGGTCGCGAGACTCTCTATCAAGGGGAAGAGCGTGTGTTAATTCCATCGCCGGATGTCAGCACCTATGACCAGATGCCAGAAATGAGCGCACCAGAGGTCACAGAGAAACTGGTGGAGGCTATCGACAGCGGCAAGTTCGACACCATTATTTGCAACTACGCCAACTGTGATCAGGTGGGCCATACTGGCGATTACGCCGCCTCCATCAAGGCGGTAGAAGCCGTGGATGTCTGTCTTGAGCAGGTTCTGGCTGCAGTTACCAAAGCGGGCGGTGAGCTGCTGATCACCGCCGATCACGGCAATGTCGAGGAAATGTTCGACGAGTCCAGTAATCAGCCTCACACTCAGCACACCACCTTGCCAGTGCCTCTGGTCTATGCCGGCCACCGTCAACTCAGCTTGGACAGCGATGGCTCACTGGCCGATATAGCGCCCACCATGCTGGCACTGATGGGATTGCAACAGCCAGCCGAAATGACTGGCCGCTCTCTAGTTATCT